>NZ_JBYTDS010000005.1:0-241808 GCF_058791615.1 Bacillus sp. EB106-06-01-XG163 | reverse complement strand
ATGACCGTACAGGATATCTGTATTCATTTAGGTATCTCTCGAGCGTCTTATTATCGTTGGAAGAAGAATCTGATGAAGGATCATCCCAAGCGCCATTTGGAAAAACAAATCGGCACGTTGTGCCGAGAGCACAAGTATCGATATGGATATCGAAAAATCACAGCCATACTAAAAAAGAGAATGTGTATTAACCATAAAACGGTTCAACGTATTATGCAGAAAAATCAATGGCAGTGTCGGGTTAAGGTGAAAAAGCGCAAGAAGGATGGGCAGCCATATGCCGTGGTCGATAATATATTGGATCGGAACTTTCAGTCTGATCGTCCTCTTGAAAAACTAGTAACGGACATCACATATTTGCCTTATGGACAGAAACAATTGTACCTTTCCAGTATATTAGATTTATACAATGGAGAAGTGATTGCTTTTACTATTGGGGATAAGCAGGACACAGCCTTTGTCTTAGACACACTTGATCAGCTACCAATGCTGCCTGAGAACTGCGTGTTACATAGTGACCAAGGTTCTGTGTATACATCTTACGAGTATCAAAAAGCTGTTAAAACAAAAGGCATTACCATGAGCATGTCCCGCAAAGGGACGCCCGCTGATAATGCCTCCATCGAATCGTTTCATTCCTCGCTAAAGTCTGAAACGTTCTATCTTAACAGCATTGATCGAACTACGACTGCCATCGTAGAACGCACTGTCATAGAATACATTCATTATTATAACAATATTCGTATTCAAACCAAACTAAACAACCAATCACCGATAAACTATCGGCAATTGGCTGTTTAAAAGGTGTTTTGACCCCTGTCTCAAAAACGGGGGGCAGTCCCTCATATGCAGAGTTTTTTATTATTTCAGGCTTTCTTTTAATTCTTTTTTGACTGAAGCGAGGCTTGCTTCATCTAATTTGTAATAATAGATATTGTTGATTCTCGTTCCCGTTCCCTTCAGTTCATGCTGAGTGACTTTGCTGCGGGCGTTTTTATAGTCAGTCATAACCGTCCACATATCATCGAATGACATGTTTGTTTTCATATTGTTTTCAATGACCTTAAACATATCTCCGAATTTCGTGACAGACGAGATGTTTGCCCCTTTAGAAATAATCCCTTCAATCACTTGGCGCTGGCGCTGCTGCCTGCCGAAATCCCCCCGGGGATCTTCTTTTCTCATACGCGTGTAGGCAAGTGCTTCTTCGCCGTTCAGGCTGATGTTCCCCGTTCCGAAAGAGTGCCCGTCGTAGTTGAAGGCAAACGTGCTGTTCACCGTAATCCCGCCGAGTGTATCCACGGTATCTTTGAAGCTCTCCATGTTTACTTTCACAAAATAATCTACCGGCACGTCAAGCAGGTCCTCGACGGTATCCGCGGCCATCTGCGTTCCGCCGAAAGCATAAGAGTGGTTGATTTTATCCATCGTACCTTTGCCGGAGATTTTCGTATACGTATCACGCGGAATGCTGACCATTTCTGTTGTATTCGTTTTAGGATTGACGGTCATATAAATCATCGTATCCGCGCGCCCCTTGTCATTTTTCCGCTCATCGACGCCCATGATTAAAACAGAAATCGGATCCTTCTTTCCGAGATCTATATCCGTGTCACGTTTGTCCGATTTTTTCAAGTCTTCCTGAATGCTTGCCACCGTTGAAGCCGCTTTGTGCCACAAGTAGTAGACGTAGCCTCCTGATGATAAAACTAACAGCCCGATGATTGTTACGATTGTCAGAAGAACTTTTTTCTTCTTTCTTTTTCGTTCAGCTCTCATTTGTCATCACCTTTTCTATTAACTTTCCTGATGCAATTTACTAATCTTTATAAACCCAGTCATATTTTTACTTATAACCATGTAATAGACGAAATTCTTAAAAAAAGGTTACAAAAAGACCTTAAAATTACCTTAAAAAAAAGTTAGTATAAGACGATACATAAAGATGAGGTGAAAAAAATGAAAAAAACTATTGCAGCTTCGTTCTTAATACTGCTTTTTTCTGTTGTATTGGCAGCGTGCGGAACGGCGGATCAATCAAAGAAGGGAAGCGGTTCTTCGGAGAACCAGGCTCAAAAAGAAACGGCATATTATGTCGGTATGGCGGATACGCACACAATTGAAGTAAAAGTGGATGATCAGCCCGTCAGCTTTGAATTTTCTGATGACTTCTCTGATGTTCTGAATAAATTCAGCGAAAATGACAAAGTCAGCATTACGTATTTCACAAATGATAAAGGCCAAAAAGAGATCAAGGAAATCGAGAAAGCAAAATAATACACCATGATCAGCAAAAGGCGGGATAAAAATTGAAGAAAACAATATGGGCTGTCTGTTTTTCTGTGATATTCAGCCTGGCTTTATTACCGGAAAGCACTTTTGCGTCCAGTTCTGATATCTCAGTAAAACTGACGAATTATATTGGTAATAAATCGACTCTGAATATCGAACCTTCAGGAACTTATAAACTGACGGGAAGCGATGTCTCCTCCGTTGCCAGATTGGGAGGCGCGTCCAAATATGATACGGCTAACGCCGCGACATCCAAGTATTGGAAAAACCCGTCCAACATAGTCGTCGTTAATACGGATGCTTATTTTGCGGACACGCTTTCCGTCATTCCTTTAGCGAATAAACTGAAAGCGCCTGTTCTGCTGACTGAAGCGAAAAAGCTGAGCAGCAGCACAGAAGCGCAAATCAAGAAATTCAGTCCGGATAATATTTTAATCATCGGCGGGACGAACAGTATTTCGTCAGCCGCGGAAAAGACATTGAAGAAATACGGCCGTACGAAACGGATCAGCGGAAAAAACAGATATGATCTGTCCAAAAATATTGCGGCCGAAATGGGCAGCTATGACCAGGCGGTCGTAGTAACGGGGGATGTATATACGGATGCGCTGGCAATCGCGCCTTATGCTGCGCAAAACGGCTATCCGATTCTCCTGACGAAAAAAGACTCCCTTCCGAGCTACAATCTGCCTAAAAAAGTGATCATCATGGGAGGCACTTCAAGCGTCAGCAAAGATGTGGAGAATCAAATTAAAAAGAAGGCCTCGGTCACCAAAAGAATTACCGGATCAAACAGATATCAAATATCAGCAAACGCAGTCACTTCGCTCGGCATGGATGCAAGCAAAACGGTGGCTGCCAACGGGACTAAATTAGCGGACATCGTTGTCGGATCAAATATTGCCGCCGCAAATCACATGCCGCTTGTATACATCAAAAAAAGCGAAACACCCGCCGACGAGGCCAGCCTTTTTAAAACGAAAGGCACCTATTCTTATACATTAATAGGCAGCGCAAATTCAATTGCCGATTCAGTTAAGGCTGCTTACGCAAAAGAGTTTTATCTCGTAAACGGAAAGACATACCGTATTGAAACGTCCGGCGGCAAATTAGGCGTTGCAGGCATTAACAGCGGAAAAACGTCTTTCAAGGCGGTTCCTGAAAAATATTCAACAGCAAACACAATCAGCATTGACGGGAAGCCATATCTGGGGAATATGAGTTTCACTGCGGAATCCGGCAAATATGTAAGACCTGTTAATGAAAACATTCCTTTTGAGGATTATCTGAAAGGTGTCCTGCCGAATGAAATGCCGGGAAGCTGGCCGACAGAAGCGCTGAAAGCCCAGGCTGTTGCTGCCCGCACCTACTCTATCGGCAAGATGGGACAAACAGTCGCGGATACAACGGCCTTTCAGGTTTACGGGGGATACAGCTGGTATCCAAACGCCACCGCAGCCGTTAACGGAACAAAAGGGAAAGTGCTCACTTATTCCGGCAGATTGATAGATGCCACTTACTCATCAAGCAATGGCGGTTACATGGAAGCCGGCGATGAAGTGTGGGGATCGAAAGTGCCGTATTTAGTAGCCAAAAAGGATACAAAAGATCCGGAAATCAGCTGGTCTTTAACATTGCAGAAGCAGCAGCTGCCAGCGGTTCTGGATATGAAAAATCCCGCATCCTGGTGGTCTAAAACAAACGAAGCAAATGCCGCGCAGCTCAACGGAATAAAAAATTGGCTGATGAAAAATAAAGAAACCAATGCAAGTTCCATAAAAATTGCAAGTATCTCTGATCTCTCGCTCACCGGAAAAACAAAAGGCCAGCGCGCGGAAGACGCCGCGGTGAAGGTCACGTACCATGTGAATGACAAGTCGAAGGGCTATGTCATGAACAAGACTGCATCTGTTGAGGTGAAAGCGTCTGAACTCAGGACGATGATCGGAGCTTCATCTTTTAAAAGCACATACGCCAGTGCGTCCGGTAATTCTTCGCAAATCACGATATCAGGAAAAGGATACGGTCACGGCGTAGGAATGAGTCAATACGGAGCAAAAGAAAGAGCGGAGGCCGGAGAGCCGTATACTTCTATTCTTGCGTTCTATTATCCTAATACAGCACTTACAAACTACTAAACTTCTGTGGAGGAGATCGGATTGAAATTCATCATAAAATGTCTCCCCGTTTTTATTCTCGGGGTCATTCTATTTGTCCCTTCCGCTTTGGCTGACAACACGGTTAAAAGGATCGGCGGAAGCACCCGGTATGATACGGCTGTACTGGCGGCAAAACAATCATGGGGTGAAGCGAAAACGGTCATTATCACCGGCGGAACTTCATATGCCGATGCAATTGCCGCTGCGCCGCTTTCATATCAAAAAAATGCGCCGCTGCTGTTTACAAATAAAGATCAGCTGTCTGCCGGCACAAAAAAGGGATTAATTGATTTAAAAACGAAAAATGTGATTATCGTAGGCGGCACACCTGCCGTTTCGAAAAATACTGAAAATCAAATTGCTAAATTAGGCATCAGTGTCAAACGATTATCAGGGAGCACGAGATATGCCACAGCCGCAAAAGTGGCGGGTGAAATGACAAGATCTTCTACAGCCCTTGTGGTCAACGGGTTTGTTGATGCAGATGGAATGGCTGCGATTTCTTATGCGTCCGCTAAAAAATATCCGATTTTATTCACTAATGATTCGACATTAAATGGTTCTACGTCCAATGCGATCAAAAGCTTGGGGATTAAAAACACGATTGTCATCGGCGGGACAAGCAGCATCAGCAGCTCACTTTACAATAAACTGCCGAACCCTTCAAGAATCAGCGGCAAAAACCGCTATAACCTGTCTGTGAATCTTGCAAAAAAGACAGGCTTAAGCACAGGCTATACGTTTGTTACCAATGGCTTTAAAGAGGCGGATACCATCGTCGGAGGCGTGCTGAGCGCCAAACAGGGAAGAGTTCACCTGCTGACGAATGGAGACAGTCTGTCAAAAGACGTCCGGACGTATATCGGAAGTAAAAACATCACCAGCTTCACTGTCATAGGAAGTGCTTCATCTTTAAGCAACAATGCCGCGTCGCAGCTTAAAAATCCGGTTGTCGGCAAAACGGTCTTTATTGATCCGGGGCATGGCTATCAGGATTCAGGTGCAACCGGAAACGGCTTGCTTGAGAAAAATGTAAACCTTGATATCGCTACGCGTCTTAACAATCAATTATACGGCGCGGGCGCGCTTACTGTAATGTCGAGGAAGGGTGACACCTTTGACTCGCTTGAGGAGAGAGTGAACAAAGGGGCGAAGGCGAACGCCGATATTTTCATCAGCGTCCATGCGAACGCAAATGATAACAGCAGTGCAAACGGTACGGAGACGTATTATGATAAAACGTACCAATCCGCAAACAGTCTGAGGCTTGCCCAAAATATTCAGCCGAGAATGGTTTCTGCTCTCGGCACGCGTGACCGCAGTGTGAAAACTGCCGGATTTTACGTCATTAAGTATTCTAAAATGCCGAGTGTCTTGTTAGAAACCGGTTTTGTCACAAGCCCGATTGATGCCAATATTTTAAAACAATCAACGAAAAAGGACAGACTCGCGGCGGGGATCACCCAAGGCGTTTCCTCCTATTTCCGATAATTTTTTCATGGAAACAGACCGGTTCATACCGGTCTGTTTTTTTATTTTTCATTATGCTTTGTCTCAAATATGGATATGAATAGATTTACAATAAAAAAACAATAATCGAAACATTCTAATAAACATTAACGCTTCCTTTACTTCCAATTAACATCCATCTGCTAAACTCACGGCATAGGTCATCAAACATCCCAACAAATCGTGAGGTGTGTGTCAGTGGGAGCAGAGAAAAGCATGAATGTAAATAATAACTATGCAGTGCGGCAGGGGACTTCCGCTGCCGTTACGGAAAGAACGGCCCGTTATTTGGCTTTTAAGCGATTCATGGACATTGTGTTTGCGCTTGCGGGGCTCTTGGCGGCGCTCCCGGTGATGGGCCTGTTCTCCATACTGATTCGTTTGGAGTCGCCCGGCCCGGCTTTTTATAAGCAGGAGCGGGTAGGCAAAGACGGGAAGCCGTTTTATTTGTATAAGCTCCGCTCTATGAAAATAGATGCTGAAAAATCGGGGGCGGTCTGGGCGCTGAAAAAGGATCCCCGCGTGACAAAGGTCGGCGCTTTTATCAGAAGGACCCGTATTGATGAGCTGCCGCAGCTGGTAAATGTGCTTCGGGGAGAAATGAGCCTGATCGGCCCGCGTCCCGAGCGTCCCGTGTTTACGGAACAGTTTCAGGCTGAGATTCCGGGGTTTACGGAGCGGCTGGCCGTTAAGCCGGGATTAAGCGGCTGGGCGCAGGTCAACGGGGGATATGACATGACACCGAGGGAAAAACTAATGTTTGACTTATATTATATCCGCAACCTGACCTTTTCATTGGAACTGAAGATTATGCTCAAAACGTGCAAAGTGATCTGGACCGGTGACGGGGCGCGATAAAAATTCTGGTCAGCAGACAAAAAAGTAGGGAAAACGATGCCTAGTATTACAAATCAAATCTTGAGCGGCGCCAAATGGACAAGTATTTCGACAGCGTGTATTACGGTCATTCAAATCATCCAATTCGCCCTGCTCGGGCGGGTCATGTCACTGGCTGAATTCGGCCTTGTCGGCATGATCACAACGGTAGTGGTGTTTGCCCAAATTGCGCTTGATATGGGTTTTGGCGCCGCGCTCATTCAAAAAGATCATGTGACTGATAAACAGATGTCTTCCTTGTACTGGCTGAATATCATAACAGGGCTTGCGCTGTTTGCGCTGCT
Source organism: Bacillus sp. EB106-06-01-XG163 (assembly GCF_058791615.1). NCBI lineage: Bacteria > Bacillati > Bacillota > Bacilli > Caryophanales > Bacillaceae > Bacillus > Bacillus sp. EB106-06-01-XG163. Next base: position 234,667 of record NZ_JBYTDS010000005.1, on the reverse strand, counting down.
GTTTTTCAGCAGTCCGCTCATCGCCGATTTTTATCGGCGGGAGGAGCTTGTCTATTTAATCCGCGTGCTGGCCGTCATGTTTTTAATCGCGCCGATCGGTCAGCAATACCAGTATATGCTGCAAAAAGCGCTGGCATTTAACACGTTAAGCAAGATTGAAATCTTTTCAAATGTGCTGTCCTTCGTGTATTTGGCGGCCGCGGTTTTTTATACGGACCCGATTCTCGCCTATGTGATTTCCCAGGTGCTGCTGCAATCGTCAAAAGGCATTCTGTACTGGATGTCCTGCAGAAAAACATGGAGACCGGCGTTGGTTTTTGATCTGAAAGGAATGAAAGGTTTCTTTTCTTTCGGGGCCTTTCAGCTGTCTTCCCGGCTTGTGAACCGGCTCGGGGCGAATATTGATATGATTCTGATCGGCAGTTTTATCGGCGCTGAGGCGCTCGGCATTTACAATCTGGCCTACCAGATTGTCACGCTTCCGGTATTAAAAATTAATCCGATCATTACGAGAGTTGCGTTTCCCGTCTTTGCGAAAAACAAGCATGAAAACAGCGTTATCAGAGAAGGATTTCTCAATATGACCAAAATACTCGCGCTGATATCCTTTCCACTTTTGCTCGGTTTGGTTTCAGTGTCGGATGCATTCGTGGCTTCGGTATTCGGAGAAAAATGGCTGGCGGCTGTCCCGGTTTTAAACGTTCTCGCCATCGTCGGGATATTAAGGGTTCTGATGAATCCGAACGGATCTGTGCTGCTCGCAAAAGGGCGGGCCGATCTGGCGTTTTATTGGGACGCCGGGGTGATGCTGCTGTATGGTGCATCTTTGTACGCCGCCGTGCTGTCCGGAAATCTCTTGACGGTAGCCTGGACGTACGCTTTCATCAGCATCCTGAATTTCCTGATCGGGCGCTGGCTGTTGGCATATGTCATTAAGCTGCGGCTGTCGGCTTACTTCAAAGCCGTGGCCAAACCGTTTGTGCTTACGGCGGCAATGGGTGTCATCGCCTTTACAGCCAGCTTCGGCACGGAGCGGATCAGCCTTGATGTCAAGCTGCGGCTGGCGATCTCCGTAGCCTGCGGCGCGTTGTGTTATTTATTCCTGTTAGGAAAAGCTTATCCGCATATGAAAAGTAAATTAAGAAAAGGACGTTTGCTATGAAGGTATTGTGGATGACAAGTGTCTATCCGAGCAGTGAGAAGCCGGGAGAAGGCGTTTTTCATGAGACGCAGGCCCAAGAACTGAGAAGGCTTGGCGCGGAGATGACCGTCATTTGTCCGCGGCCGAAACTCGCCGCGCCATTCCGGGTGCTGAAAAAGACGTATCGGCAAAAGGATATCAGGCCGGCGCATGAATGGCGGAAAGGCGTGTCCGTCCACCGGCCGTTTTATCAGGCGGTTCCCGGGCAGCTGAAATGGGCGCAGCCGCATAAAAGAATGGCGGAATCCATTCTTTCCGAAATTAAAAATCATGGCCTGAAGCCCGATCTGATTCACGCGCATTTCGCCATGCCGTCAGGCGGAGCGGCCGCCATTGTGTCAAAGGCTTTAGGCATTCCGTATGTGCTGACCTTGCATGGCAGTGATGTCAATGTCTATCCGCATTACAGCAAAAGCGCTCATCGCGCATTTACATTTGCGGTGCGGGAAGCAGCCGATATTTACGCTGTGAGCGGCAGTCTGCGGGAACAAATGAAAAAGCTTATCGAAGCGGAGTGCACCGTGCTTCCGATCGGCATCACGCTTGACGCCTTTCGAAAAAGGAACGAGACGAAAGAAGCCGTCAGAAAACGGCTCGGCCTTCCTCCGGATAAAAAACTGATCGTGTTCATCGGCAGGCTTGTCAAAGAGAAAGGTGTTTTCGACTTATCAAAAGCCGCTCAGTCATTGGATGAAAGATATGAAGCCGTCTTTGTCGGTGACGGTCCCGCCGCATCTTCATTGCGTGAAGCCGCTCATATCGTCACGGGGCAAGTGCCGAACGACAAGGTACAGGACTATCTGCTGGCTTCGGATGTAATGGCGCTGCCGTCCTACAGCGAAGGCATGCCGACTGTGGTCATTGAGGCGCTCGCTCTGAAGGTGCCGGTGATCTGCACCGATGTCGGAGGATTGGCTTCTTTATTCGGGAAACACCGGGGGTTGCTGATCAAGCCGGGTTCACCTGAGACGCTTGCAGAATCGATTCTGCAATATGACGAAGGAGAGGCTTGGACGCCGCAAACAGCCGAGGAACTTTATCAAACCGTCCGCACGTATTTTGACGCAAGCCAAAACGCGAAAGCGCTGAAAGAGAAATACCGATCCGTAATGAACCGGGCCGGGCAAGAGGAGAACCTTTCGAAAGAGGGATGAAGCTGTGAAAAAAATCGCTGTATTAGGAACAGGGTATGTAGGTCTTGTATCTGGAACTTGTTTTGCGGAAATCGGCCATCATGTGACTTGCTGTGACATCAATGAAGCGAAAATCAGAAGCTTGCAAAACGGAGTCATCCCGATATATGAACCGGGGCTTGAGGAATTAGCCGAAAAAAATGTCAGTGCCGGGCGCTTATCCTTTACGGCCGGCACTGAGCCGGCTGTGAAAGCCGCTGATATCATCTATATCGCCGTCGGTACGCCGATGTCAAAGACGGGTGAAGCCGATTTGACCTACATTAAGGCAGCGGCGCAAACAATCGGAGAACAGCTGAACGGATACAAAATCATTGTCACCAAAAGCACTGTTCCGGTCGGGACAGGAAAGCTCGTTTACCAAATCGTCAGCGAAGCGTCAAAGGGAAAATATCCGTTTGATGTCGCGTCAAATCCTGAATTCCTCCGCGAAGGTTCGGCGGTGCGGGATACGATGCAGATGGAGCGGGCGGTCATCGGCGCCACAAGCGAACATGCCGCTTCGGTCATTGAAGAGCTTCATAAGCCGTTCCGTACGAAGATCGTAAAGACCAATCTTGAAAGCGCGGAAATGATTAAGTATGCCGCAAATGCTTTTTTAGCCGCCAAAATATCTTTTATTAACGATATCGCCAATATTTGCGAACGTGTCGGGGCGGACATTTCCCACGTGTCAGAAGGCGTCGGTCTTGACAGCCGGATCGGGAATAAATTTCTCCAGGCGGGCATCGGATTCGGCGGATCCTGCTTTCCGAAGGATACAACGGCTTTATTGCATATCGCAAACGCCGCCGGCTATCCGTTTCAAATGATGGAAGCCGTCATTGAAACCAATCAGAAGCAGCGGGTCCGTATTACGGAAAAATTGAACCGCGCCATCGGTCCCTTAAAAGGGAAAACCGTGGCCGTACTGGGGCTGGCCTTTAAACCGCACACAAATGACGTCCGCTCCGCCCCGGCTCTTGATATCATCACAAGTCTTAAAGAGCAGGGCGCTCACGTGAAAGCGTATGATCCGATCGCGATTCCCGAAGCGTCAGCGATATTAGGAGACGGCGGCATTGAATATCACACAGAGCTGTACAGTGCCATCAAAAACGCGGACGCATGCCTGATTACAACAGATTGGCCGGAAGTCAAGGAGATGGATCTTCAGAGAGTGAAGCAGCTGCTCAAACAGCCGGTCATCATTGACGGCAGAAATATGTTTCCGTTGGAGTATATGAGGGTTTCAGGATTCACTTATCATTCCGTCGGACGTCCGGCGGTTCATGCCGATCGGCAAATAAAAGAACTGGCAAGATAGAAAAAGATTGTCTTCAGGCTCTCGGCAGCCCGGCTCGGCTGCCGGTTTTGGAAAGGGGTTTGCCATGTGAGTATCAAACGTTCAGCGGCACATGTTCTTGTGCTGCTTGCCGCTCTCATTACAGGAGGATTCATCATGCTGGAGGCGGTCAGGGCGGATGCCGGCTTCGGAAAAATCACCGTGCTGCTGTTTGCCGCCATGATCGGCTTTGCCGGACTTGCTTTGCTATCCGCCTTTACAACAAACGGTCAGATGTTTATGGGGCTCATTTATATACTGATCGCGTGTACATTTTTAAACCAGGCCTTCTTTGCGGTCCATCTCGGATTTTTCAGCTTATTTATATACCGGCTGTTATTAATCGGAGCGGGCGCCCTTCACGTCGCCGGCATCCTGACAAACCGCCATCATATTGACAGATGGAATCGGGTGAATGTAAAAGGGGTTCTGATGTTTTTCGCCTTATGGTTTACATACGGTCTCCTATCGTTATTGTGGGCAAAATCCGTGACGTACGGGATTAAATATTTAGCTTTAATGGGAATGGGCATGTTTTTGATTTATCTTATTGTCATGTTCATTCAGCGCTTTGATCAGCTGATGGTTTTTTACGGCATATGGCTTGTGATGACCATTTTTGTGATGGCGATCGGCTTTTACAACCATTTTACACACCACCATCTGCCGAGCTCCACGCTTTATAACGGCCCGCAGTACAAACAGCATTATCCGACGTCCGTTTTCTTTAATCAAAATGATTTCGCAACGTTTTTGTGCATCAGTTTCTTTCTGTATGCAGCGGCGGTGAAAAATATGAAAAACGGCTATGTGAAGGCCGTCAGCCTGCTCTTTGCGATCTGCGCTTTGTATTTAATCATTTTGACCGGTTCGCGCGCGAGTCTGCTGGGCATATGCGCGGGGGCGGCTGTATACGTCTTCATCATGCTGCCTTCCCTGTTGAAAAAACTCGCGCTGTACGCAGCGGGAGCGGGTGCGGCGCTGTTTGCGGTTTTATTTGCGGGCCGTATCACCAATGCCGTCTTGAATCTGTTTTCAGCTCCGCAGGCGATGCCGGGACAGCAACCGCTTCCTTCCAACCTTGCGAGGGCGAATCTTTTAAAAAACGCCTTTCACTATGTGATTGATTCCTGGGGGTTCGGAGTGGGTGCCGGAAACGTCTCTTACTATTTAAAAGCGGAGCCCGTTTATGATACGGGCGGCGTAGTTGAGGTGCACAACTGGCTCGTCGAGATTATGGCGAACTTCGGCGTTCTTACGATGCTCGGTTACCTGACAGTCTATTTGTTCCTTTTTTGGACACTTTATAAATGTCATGAAAGAAAATCGGAAAATCAGTCAAGACTGATCACAGAAGGACTTATCACGGCGATGGCCGGTTTTTTGGTAAGCAGCATCAGCCCAAGCTCCGTATCAAATTTATTTTTCCACTGGGTATTTCTCTCGCTCGTGATCGCGGCGGTCAATATATTGAGGCGTTTACAAAAGGAGCCTGCCGTCACGGCGTACTATGAAAAACAGGGAGATGCGAGATGAAGGATATGTTGACAAGAATAACCCGGCGTATCAAAAAGAATATCATTTGGATCATTGCGCTGCCCGTTGTGTTAGGGGCAGCGGGATATGTATTGCCGTCAAAAATCAGCGGGGGCAGCAGTTTTACATCAGAAGCCGCGATCGCCGCGGGAAATTATGATCATCCGCTTTATAACAATACAAAAGAAATCCCGCTCCTTTTGACGAGCGATGCCTTTTTAAAGCAGGCTTTGCCTGATAAAACAGACGAAGAAAGAGCGGCCGTGAAAAGTAAACTGACTGTCGAAACACAATCAGATTCATTGATCACGGTCAGCTACAGCGGCCAAAACAAACAGGAGACCGAATCGGTGTTTCAAGCCGTCATAAAAACTTTTCTGAAGAATGATCAGGACCTGTTTGAAAAACGGGCAAAAGTAGTGCGGCAGAGTATTGCTGCGCTTGAAGGAGAAACCGTCAGCGCGGACGCCAAAGTGGATAAGGAACGATTTTTATACGAATTGAAAAATACGCAGCTGAACCTGAAAGCGGCCGGCATCATCAATTCAGAGCCGATGAATGAAACGGCGGGACAAGGCATGCCGCCGAAAAAGAAAGCGGTTCTGGGCGTTTTAATCGGCATTGCAGTTGCATTTATGTTCATTGTCATTCCTGAGTTTTTTAGAGAGTCCTTGTAAAAATCTGCGATGGAGATGTGACCATGACAAACTGGAAACCTTTCGTATCTGTCATTACACCGTCTTATAATGCAAGTGAATATATCGAAGACACGATTCAGTCCGTTTTACATCAAAGCCACCCGCATTGGGAAATGATTATCGCGGATGATTGTTCAACGGACGGAACGAGAGATATTTTACGGCAATATGAACAAAAGGATGAGCGGATCCGCGTCGTTTATTTAGAGAAAAACGGGGGAGCCGCGGCTGCCAGAAATACAGCCCTTAAACATGCCAAGGGCCGTTATGTCGCATTTCTGGACAGCGATGACAGATGGAAAAAGGAAAAGCTTCAAAAACAGCTTGCGTTTATGGCAGAGCGGTCCTGCGCTTTTTCATTTACGGGCTACAGCGTCATGGAGCAGGACGGAACGCCGACGGACAAAACGATTCAAGCCCCTGAAAGCCTGTCATATGATGAAGCTTTAAAAAACACGATTATCGGATGTTTAACGGTCATGATTGACAGAGAGCAGACAGGGCAGATTCAAATGCCTGATATCAGAACGCGGCAGGATTTAGCGACATGGCTTTCCCTGCTGAAAAGGGGATTTACGGCTTACGGCCTGAATGAGTGCCTTTCAGAATACAGGCTTGTGCAGAATTCGATTTCAAGCAACAAGTGGAAAGCCGCAAAAAAAACGTGGTTTGTTTATAGAGAAATTGAGCGCCTGCATTTTATCAAGGCTTCGTGGTGTTTTATGCAATATGCAAAAAACGCGGTCTTGAAAAGACTGTAGGCGTCAGAGGAGCTGGGTGATGAAGGTGGAACCGATTATTCACGTAATCGTCGGAGCGGCGGAATGGGGGCATGACCGTTTGAGATACAGACGGCACCGGCTGGCTGAATTTCTCGCCCGGCAAAAAGAAACGAAAAGCGTCATTTGGGTATGCCCGTCTCCGCGAGCCAATGATGGTCAAATGGTCGGGATCGCCGAGGGAATCCGGCAGTTCACTGTAAAGGATCTCATGCAGCAAAAAGCTTTCCGCTTCGGCAGGTATACAGACATGTGCTACAGGCATAAGCTTTCACCATTGGTGAACATGCTGAAGGAAGAAGGAGAAGGGGCCCGCTGCTGCTTATGGTACACCTTCCCCGGTTTTCCGCTGCTGGCAGATCTGTTTCCTTGGGATGAAGTGATTTACGATTGCAGTGATCTGTGGGCCGCTCCGATCAGCGGCCGGTCCGGGGTGCTGTCAAATGTTAGAAGAAACATCATTAAACAGGCGGAAATGAGAATCATTCAGCGTGCCGATTCCATTACGTGTACATCTGACTGTCTGCACCGGGAGGTCGGAAAAAAGCTGGAGAATCCGCACCAGAAAGTGTTCACCATTGAAAACGGAGTGGAATATGACCTGTTTTCACGGGAAAATAAACAGCCGGATGAAGACATTTTACGGGGACGGAACGGAACGGTTCTCGGTTTTATCGGCGGAATCAAACCGAAGCTCGATTTTGCGCTTATGGCGGAAACGGCAGATGTGAGGCATGACTGGACGATTTTATTGGTAGGCCCGAACACGGCTCAGGACGATCCGGATTTCAAGTCGCTTCTGGAGCGTCCGAATGTCATCTGGACGGGACCTGCCGCGCCGAATGAAGTGCCGTCCTATATGCAGCTTGTCGACATCGGCATCATGCCGTATAAAAATTCACCTTATAATGACGCGGTATTTCCGCTTAAGCTTTTTGAATTTTTAGCCGCCGGGAAACCGGTTGTCGGCTGCAACCTTTCTTCTACGTCAAAAATCAAAAGGCCTTTCGTCTATGAATACGTTGAAGGCAGTGACCCCGCAGATTTCATCGCGGCCTGCGACGCGCTTCTGGCAGCGGACCGCAGCGGATCATATGAGGCTTTGCGCCGTGAATTGGCCCGGAGACGGGATTGGAATGTTTTATTCGGCCGAATGCTCGAATGCACGGGTATATTGAAAAATGCGCAATCCCATTAAAAGGGAAAGCGCATTTTTTGATTTGCGTGTTTCTTTTTGATGATGCTTGTTATAATAACTAGTAAGAATTATAATGGAAGGAACGGTTCAATATCAGAAAAGACTTCATATAATTCCAAAGGAGACTTCTTTATGCTTGACGAACGCATGTTTCGCATAGTTGTTGCGTTTTTTGTCTCTCTGCTAACGGTTTTAATCCTAACTCCTATCGTAAAAAAAATTGCGATCAAAATAGGTGCAGTTGACCAGCCCAGCAACCGAAAAGTACATGATAAAATAATGCCCCGTATGGGCGGCCTGGCCATCTTTATCGGCGTAGCGGCGGGTGTGCTCGCGGCCGGTATATATAATGAAACGAAAATGACCGCCATTACAGTGGGTGCGTTTATTATTGTTATTTTAGGAATCCTCGATGATAAATACCAATTAAGCGCAAAGGTAAAGTTTTTCGTCCAGCTGGCCGTGGCCATTATGATTGTGAGCACGGGACTGAAAATGGACTTTTTCTCCGTACCGTTTTTAACGGAACGTTTAGAATTGGGATGGGTCGCTTACCCGCTGACTGTGTTATGGATCGTCGGTATTACGAACGCGATGAACCTGATTGACGGTTTGGACGGACTCGCTGCCGGCCTGTCGGTCATCGGACTCTCCACTATCGCCGTTATGGCGTTGTCCGGAGGGAAAATCCTTATTCTGTCACTTTCACTTGTCGTGATAGGAAGCACACTCGGATTTTTATTTTATAATTTTCACCCGGCAAAGATATTTATGGGAGATACCGGATCGCTCTTTCTCGGATACGTCATCTCAGTACTCTCATTATTAGGTCTTTATAAAAGTGTTACTTTATTCAGCATCATCATTCCGATCATCATTTTGGGCGTGCCGATTTTTGATACGACATTCGCCGTCATCAGACGGATTTTAAACAAACAGCCGATCTCAGCGCCTGATAAGTCACATATACACCACCGGCTGATGGCCTTCGGGCTGTCACACCGTACGGCTGTCATTATCATTTATTTAATCGGCTTTATTTTCAGCGTCAGTGCCATCCTGCTGAAAAGCGCGACCATATGGCTTTCGCTGTTTATTATTTTTGTATTGATTGTATTTATGCAAATCATAGCAGAGGTCACAGGGTTAGTAAATGAACAATTTAAACCATTTACCAAGTTTTACAAGAGATTGGTAAAGAAAAATTAAAAAGAGCAGATCATGCGAATGGTCTGCTTTTTTGTGGATTCTGCTATTCTCTTATTATATAAAAAAACCCGATCCTTCTCAAAGGATCGGGTTTACTCTTAATAGCCTGTTGTGCCGCCGGACTGTGTGCTGTCCGTACCGTTTGCACCGGCCGTACCGTTGGTTGAATCAGTCGTGCCGCTTGTTCCTGTGCTGCCGGAAGTCGAATCAGCCGTACCGCCTGTTCCTGTGCTGCCGGAAGTCGAATCAGCCGTACCGCCTGTTCCTGTGCTGTCGGAAGTCGAATCAGCCGTACCGCCTGTTCCTGTGCTGTCGGAAGTCGAATCAGTCGTACTGTCCGTTCCGGTGCTGTCAGAAGCAGGATCGGACGCCGTGCTGCTTCCGGACGGGTAATCCAGGTGTTTCTGCAATTCCTGCCGTACTTTTTCGAGATTGGTCGGATCGGGCTGGAAATAATACGTTCCGCCCGTAGACGCGGTTCCGCCGCCGCCTAAATATAAATCTGATCCTGTTATGGTCAGTGTATCAATCTTTTTGCTGGTAAAGCCGTTGTAAATCTGCTGAAGGGCGAGTCCTTCAGTGATTCGGATATTCGTTTGGACGTTATTGCTTGCTGTTTCAGCGATTTTATCGATTTTAGCAATATTTCCAGCCTTAGACATTTGGTCGATCAGTGCATTTAGGATTTGCTTTTGGCGGTCATTACGGCCGAAGTCTCCGCGTTTATCCTGCTTTCTCATGCGTGCGTAAGCCAGAGCCTGCTCACCGTTCAAATGCATGTTTCCTTTCTTGAAGTAGATCCGTTTCTTTTTACTGACGTCACTCATCTCGTCGAAGTCAAAAGGCACTTTTACATTGACTCCGCCGACTTCATCAATAACATCCTTAAAGCCGTTAAAATCGACAGTGACATACTTATCAATCGGTATGCCTAATAAGTCTTCGACGGTTGAGACGGTTTCATCCGCCCCGCCTTTAGCAAAAGCCGCATTGATTTTTGATTTTTTACCGGTTGTATCGCCGGCAAGCGTCACCCGCGTATCACGCGGAATACTCAGCATTTTCATTGTTTTATTTCTCGGATCAAGGGTAACGACAATAAGAGAGTCTGATCGTCCGCCTTTTCCGCTTGTGGCATAATTTTCGATCCCCATAAACAAAATGGAGAACGGTTTTTTCTTCATATCGATGACTTTATCCCGAAGTTTTGATTTGTCTCCGCGGGAAAGGGCATCATATGCATTATCTGCCGCATTGATCGTTTTGTATACTTTGTATCCGCCAAACCCGGCAGCGACTAACAAAACGAGGGTAAGCAGCAGCAAAATCCGTTTGAATATGATCTTTCGTTTGCTTTTCTTTTTCTTTCGAACACGCACTCTTACACGTTCAGCCATTACATTAGTCTCCTTTAGGGCTGACGTCTGTTTCTAAATACGTCAGTTCTCCCTCTGTATTCTTACTCTTGCCGTTCGTCAGTTCTGTCATCCATTTGATAAACGCTTCTTTGTCTTTTTCTTCAACGTACGTTTCAAATTCGACATGATCCGCATAATGGATATCTTTCAGTAAAAAAACTGACTCTCTCAGTTCGTTCTCTATCTTGCCGAGCCACGTATAATCCGCTGATGTATGCATAATCCGCATCAGCTTCCGCTCCGTAACTCCTATATGATTTAAGCCTTCAGACACTGACTTCCCATATGCACGAATCAATCCGCCTGCACCGAGCTTTATTCCGCCGAAATACCGGGTAACCACCGCGCAGGTATCTTTCAGACCGCGTTTTTTCAGCACTTCCAGCATGGGGACGCCGGCTGTGCCGCTTGGTTCTCCGTCATCATTCGCCTTTTGTATATGGTCGGTTTCGCCGATCAGATAAGCTGAGCAGTTATGAGTCGCATTCCAGTGCTGTTTTTTTATCTTTTGTATAAATTCCTGCGCTTCCTCTTCAGAAGCAGCACGGCTCAGGTGACAGATAAAACGCGATTTTTCAATCACAATCTCATGTTCACCCGTTTCTTTAACTGTTAAATAGCTGTGCAGCATGATTGCTGGACCCTCCTGACAAGCATTAAAAGACTTGTTTCTACAAATTCGAACAGACTTTAGAATTTTTGCGCATATTTTGGTATCATGAAAGAGTAAGATACTATATAAAAATGTTTTTTTCTAGAATATACGCATTCTTTCATTATAATTCGACATAAATTGCAGTTCAATTACATTTATAATAAAAATACATAACAACACCGTTACGGAGGGAGACAGATGAATAAATCGAAGATGGACTCCAAAGTTTTGGATTCTATACTTATGAAAATGCTGAAAACCGTGGACGGGAGCAAGGACGAGGTTTTTCAAATCGGAGAGCAGTCGCGCCAGCAATATGAGCAGCTGGTTGAAGAACTCAAACAGATCAAACAGCAGGTCTACGAAGTCATTGAGCTGGGCGACAAACTTGAAGTTCATACGCGGCACGCACGAAACCGCTTGTCTGAAGTAAGCAGAAATTTCCATAAGTTCAGCGAAGAAGAAATTCGCAACGCCTATGAAAAGGCGCACAAACTTCAAGTGGAACTGACGATGATCCAACAGCGTGAAAAGCAGCTGCGGGAGCGCAGAGATGATTTAGAACGCCGGCTTTTGGGGCTTCAGGAAATCATTGAACGGTCAGAATCTTTGGTCAGCCAAATAACCGTCGTTCTGAATTACCTGAATCAAGACCTTCGCCAAGTAGGGCTTCTTCTTGCCGATGCGCAGGCTAAACAAGATTTCGGTTTAAGAATCATTGAAGCCCAAGAGGAAGAAAGAAAAAGAGTTTCCAGAGAAATTCATGACGGTCCCGCGCAAATGCTGGCAAATGTGATGATGAGATCGGAATTAATTGAACGGATCTTCCGCGACCGCGGCACGGAGGACGGATTTCAGGAAATCAGAAATCTACGGCAGAATGTGCGGAATGCCCTTTACGAAGTCAGAAGGATTATATATGATTTAAGACCGATGGCATTGGACGATCTCGGGCTGATTCCGACACTGAGAAAATATCTTTATACAACTGAAGAATACAACGGAAAGGTGAAAATACATTTTCAGTGTATCGGAGACACGGAGAACCAAAGGCTTGCCCCGCAATTTGAAGTGGCGCTTTTCCGTCTCGCTCAGGAAGCCGTCACAAATGCACTCAAGCATTCAGAATCAGAGGAAATTACAGTAAAAGTGGAAGTAACCGCTGATTTTGTCGTTCTCATCATTAAGGACAACGGAAAAGGCTTTGATATTAAGGATGCTAAACAAAAGAAAAACAAATCATTCGGCTTGCTGGGAATGAAAGAAAGAGTAGATCTGCTTGAAGGAACGATAACGATAGACTCTAAAATAGGTCTTGGGACATTTATCATGATTAAGGTTCCGTTATCTCTCGGCCTATAATTTGTTAAATAGAGCCAAAAGACATATTGACCGAACAGCGGCGTATATAGAACAATAGGATAAGGAGGCGTAGCGTGTGACTAAAGTAAATATTGTTATTATCGACGACCATCAACTATTCCGTGAGGGTGTAAAAAGAATATTGGATTTTGAACCTACCTTTGAAGTGGTAGCAGAAGGTGACGATGGAGATGAGGCGGCTCGAATCGTCGAGCATTATCATCCCGATGTTGTCATAATGGACATCAATATGCCGAATGTAAATGGAGTAGAGGCTACTAAACAGCTTGTTGAGCTGTACCCTGAATCTAAGGTGATTATCCTCTCCATCCATGATGATGAAAACTATGTGACTCATGCTTTAAAAACAGGTGCAAGAGGCTATCTCCTGAAAGAGATGGACGCAGATACTTTAATCGAAGCAGTGAAAGTGGTAGCCGAGGGCGGTTCTTACCTTCACCCGAAAGTAACCCACAATCTTGTCAACGAATTCCGCCGTCTTGCGACAAGTGGAGTTTCTGCTCATCCTCAGCATGAGGTTTACCCGGAAATCCGGAGACCATTACATATATTAACGAGACGGGAATGTGAAGTGCTGCAAATGCTTGCAGACGGAAAAAGCAACCGCGGAATCGGTGAATCATTGTTTATCAGTGAGAAAACAGTGAAAAACCACGTGAGTAATATTTTGCAGAAAATGAACGTTAATGACCGGACACAAGCCGTTGTCGTGGCCATTAAAAACGGCTGGGTAGAGATGCGTTAGTCATGTGTGAGAAGACTTGCCTGTTATGGCAAGTCTTTTTTTACAGCTGCATATCTATTAAAATACTTATTAAGTACTTAATAAGGCAGGTAAAGTGATGAAGATTGCAGTTGTAACAGACAGTACAGCATATATTCCGAAAGAGATGAGAGAAGAACATCATATTCATATGATCCCTCTCCAAGTGGTTTTCGGTGAAAAAACATTCCGCGAAGAAACAGAACTCGACTGGAGAAGTTTTTATAAAGAAGTAAAAAATCATGATGAGCTGCCGACTACGTCTCAGCCTTCTTTCGGTGAATTAATCGCATTGTACGAAGAACTGGGCAAAACATATGATGCAGTCATAAGCATACATTTGTCCAGCGGAATCAGCGGAACATATAACAGCGCCGCCTCGGCAAACACTATGGTTGATCATATTAAAGTTTATCCCTTTGATTCAGAGATCAGCTGTTTGGCACAAGGGTTTTATGCGTTAAAGGCAGCACAGCTCATTAAAGACGGTGTTGACTCACCGGAAGAGATTATAAAAGAGCTGGAAGAAATGAAAAAAACAGTCCGTGCGTATTTTATGGTGGACGATTTATCACACCTCCAGCGGGGCGGGCGTCTAAGCAGTGCTCAGGCTTTTATCGGCGGTCTGTTAAAGGTAAAGCCTATTCTTCATTTTGACAATAAGGTAATTGTTCCTTTTGAGAAGATTCGGACACGCAAAAAAGCGATTTCGAGAATTTTTGAGCTGTTTGGGGAGGATGCAAGTAAAGGAATCCCGATGCGGGCCGCTGTCATCCATGCAAACAGGGAAGAAGAAGCGGCGGCTATTATACAGGAGTTAAGCGGTAAATATCCTCATGTCGAATTCTATAACAGCTATTTCGGTGCCGTGATCGGAACCCATTTGGGCGAAGGCGCCATCGGAATCGGCTGGTGCTTTAAAAACTAAGTGAAAATCTCCGTTTTCAAGGGCGGAGATTTTTTTATTTTTTAATTTTCGCAATTCGACAAGTGGGTTCCCGACAAGGCATACTTTGAGCAGAAAGGAGGCAGGGAGATGTCCGAAGGTGCTTCAGAATTTTCAGAGGTGCGGGATTTCTTTTACGGCCGGCATTTATTGAGATCTGAGATACCGTTTTCAGACCAGCGCATTAAGCGTTTTACAGAAAAAGAATATATAACGGCCGAGCCGTCAATCATCCGCCGGAAAAATCGTTACGTCTGCCAACGATGCGGTCAGTCTGATCAAGCCTGCTTTGCGGCATTTTGGGCGCCCTCTGCCAAAAGGCAGATTACCTATTGCCGTGCCTGTGTCGTGATGGGAAGGGCTGATGAACTGACATCATTATATTCTTGGAATCAAGCCCATGAAAACAGCTGGGAGCCTGTAAAGCTTTCTTGGGAAGGAACACTGACAGACGGACAGAAGCGGGCGGCCGCCGCGCTTACAGATGCGATAAAAGAGAGACAAGAGCTGTTAGTATGGGCGGTTTGCGGATCGGGGAAAACAGAGATGCTGTTTCCGGGTATCGAGTTTGCGCTGAATCACGGTTTGCGCGTCTGTGTCGCGACTCCGCGTACAGATGTCGTACTTGAACTGCTGCCGAGACTGAAAAAAGCATTTGAGAAAGTCGAAGTTTCTGCTTTGTACGGCGGCAGCGAGGACAAAGGCCGTCTGACCCCGTTAATGATTTCAACCGCTCACCAGCTGATGCGCTACCGAGACATTTTTGATGTCATGATAATAGATGAAGTAGATGCGTTTCCTTTTTCAGCCGATGAGACATTAAGATTCGCTGTTGATAAAGCGAGGAAGAAAAACAGCGCCCTTGTTTATGTAACGGCAACTCCTTCAGACACATTAAAAAAGAAGGCTGAAGCCGGTTTGCTGAAAAGCGTCCGCATACCGGCCAGATATCATCGGAAACCCCTCCCGGAGCCGCGTTTTTTGTGGTGCGGAAATTGGAAGAAGAAGCTTCAGAAAGGAAAACTGCCGCGCTCTGTAACCGATTGGGTCCGCCAAAAACTTCAATCACAGCTGCCGGTTTTCTTATTCGTTCCGTCTGTACACGTATTGAAAAAGACAACGGATTATTTTCAGAAATTAAACATACGGGCAGAAGGCGTACATGCGGAAGACACATTCAGAAAGGATAAAGTGAAACGGTTCAGAGACGGCGGGCTTGACCTGCTGGTAACGACTACGATTTTAGAAAGAGGGGTTACCGTGCCCAAAGTTCAGACATGTGTCCTCGGCGCAGAAGCACCTATCTTTACCGAGAGCGCGCTCGTACAGATCGCGGGCAGAACGGGAAGGCATTATAAACATTTCAGCGGTGATGTCGTCATGTTTCATTTCGGAATTACAAACGGAATGAAAAAAGCAAAAAAACATATAGAACATATGAACAAATTGGCACAAAAAAGTAAATTGTTGGACTAGTTAATTTCAGAAAACATGATACAGTATACTCATACTTTCCTATGAGGAGCTGTCAGCATGCTTGTCAATTCAAAAGAAATCGTATTAAAGGAACTTCTCGACCGCCATATGTCTCAGCTTAATATGAAATGCACATGCCGGGTATGCAAAAATGATGTACTGGCACTTTCACTTAACCGGGCTGAACCGGCATATGTTACAGATAAAAAGAAAGTTGCTTATGCAAAAGCAGAGATAGTTGATAAACAGAAAAATACGGCGCTGCTTGTCATTCTGGCTGAATCAGCGGCGATTGTTTCGGTTAATCCAAGCGAGTTCTGTGAAACTCGGGAAGGGGCGTAATATCTCTGAATTGTTTATTGTGTGACTCACCAATTTCAAGTTCATTGACTTGGAGATCTCTGTTTTCTCTGGCGCCCGAGCAAGAGATATGCAGCATATGCAGCAGCCAATTCGAAAAAATTGAAGGCCCCGTATGCAGTATATGCGGGAGGCCTCAGGAGTCAAATGAAAAATGCGCTGATTGTGCGGCCTGGGAATCAAAAACGGAAAAGCGCTTTTTGCTGCGGCAAAACCGTTCGGTATATTTATATAATGATGCGATGAAGGACTCATTGGCCCGTTTTAAATTCAGGGGTGATGCGAAAATCATTCAAGCATTTGAACGTGACTTTGCTGTCGGCTTTAAAGCGGCATATCCATCAAATACACATACTCTCATCCCTATTCCGCTGAGCGGCGAACGGCTGGCGGAACGCGGATTCAATCAATCCGAGCTGCTGGCCTCTCTGCTCGGAATGCCTGTCATTTCCCCCCTCATCCGACTGAACAACGAAAAACAATCCAAAAAGAGCAAAACAGATAGGCTGTCTGCAGAAAAAAAGTTTTCAGCAGCCGAAAACTCCGCCGAAGGTATGAACGTCATTTTAATAGATGATATTTATACGACGGGCGCCACACTTCACCAAGCCGCCGAAGTCCTGCTGACAGCGGGCAAAGCGTCATCGGTCTCCTCTTTTACTTTAATCAGGAGCTAAATCATTCTTTTTTTCTGCCGATATAATTGATAGAAATATAAGGCAGATTAAAGAAGGAATAGGAGTTAATACGATGGGTGAATTGGCAAATTGTCCAAAATGCAATGCTTTATTTTTTAAAACGAACCTGCAGACCGTGTGCCAGGCATGTATTAAAGAAGAAGAAAAAGCATTTGAAACCGTCTATAAATTTTTGAGAAAGCAGATCAACAGACAGTCGACGATGCAGCAGATCACTGAGGAAACAGGTGTGGATGAAGAGCTGATCCTCAAGTTTATCAAACAAAAAAGAATTCAGATCAGCCAGCTTCCGAATTTGGCATATCCTTGCGAAAGGTGCGGAAATCCAATCAGGACGGGGAAATTTTGCAAGTCCTGTCAGACAGATATTGAGTCGCAATTAGACCATATGAACCAAAAAACAGCCGCTGAATTCGAAGATAAAAACAGTACAAAAGACACATACTATGCCTATAATACCAAAAACACCTGATTCCCTAAACTAACTGATAACGCAGTCGATAAAAGAATTAGACTGCGAACAGAAAGCGAGAGGAATCCTATGAAAATCAATCAGTACGGAACACAATCCGTTAATCCATACCAAAAAAATTACGAAAAGCAAGCCGTACAAAAAGAGGCTGCAAAGCCGAAGGACAAAGTGGAAATTTCTTCTCATGCAAAAGAGCTTCAAAATGCGTCAGATGCGGTCACTAAAACACGACAGGAAAAAATCGCTCAGCTTAAAGCGGATATAGAGAGCGGAACATATAAAATAGATTCAAACAGCATCGCTGAAAATATAGTAAATTTCTATAAAAAGCAATAAAAAGGAGAAAGCCAATGTCAGCAAAGCCAATTATTGATCAACTGAAGCGACTTTGCGCACTGCATGAACATCTGCTCACGCTGTCTGAGGAGAAAACGGAAGCGCTGAAAGCAGGTAAAACAAAAGAGCTCTCCAACATATTGACCAAAGAGCAAAAGTATATTCAGGCAATCGGGCAGACTGAGGAAGAACGAATCAGGTTAACTTCTCAGTTTCTCAGCCGCGGTGAGGACAATACAATTGCTGCATGCATCTCCAGAACTTCAGGCAGTGAAAAACAGGAGCTTGAAGGGTTATTTCACTCTTTGTCTGCGCTTCTTGACCGTCTGAAAGAAGTGAATGAGATGAACAAACAGCTCACGATTCAGGCTTTACAATTCATCTCCGGGGCATTCGATATGATCATGCCGGGTGAAAAAGAGAATATGAATTATAAAGAGCCGCAAGCGGCGCGCAAGCCTGTCAGCCGTTTGACATTATTCGATTCAAAAGCTTAGAACGGAGGATTTTCAATGCCATCGACTTTTATGGGGCTGGAAACAGCAAGGCGTGCATTGAGTGCGCAGCAGACTGCATTGAGCACAGTTTCAAATAACGTTGCAAATGCAAATACAGAAGGATACACGAGGCAGCGCGTCACATTACAATCGACGAGCCCTTATCCCGCAGTATCAAAAAACAGTGATCTGACGGCCGGCCAAATCGGAACAGGAGTAAAAGCCGGTTCAGTTGAGCGCGTCAGAGACAGTTTTTTAGACTATCAGTACAGAACTGAAAATACAAAATTAGGGTACTATACAGCCCGTTCCAATTCATTGTCGCAAATGGAAGGCGTCATGAAAGAGCTTGACGATAACGGATTAAACGGATCGCTCAGTTCGTTTTGGAATGCCCTTCAGGATCTGGCGACGAATCCGGAAAATACGGGAGCGCGCTCAGTTTTGCAGGAGCAGGGGAAATCTCTTGCCGAAAGTTTTAACTATATATCTACCTCTTTGACTAACATTCAGGGTGATATTAAAAAGAACCTGGATAACACAGCGGATCAGGTCAATTCCGTTCTCAATCAGCTGAATGACCTTAACAATCAAATAGCGGCAGTTGAGCCGAGCGGTATGCTCCCTAATGATTTGTATGACCAAAGAGACAGATTGATTGATCAATTATCTTCTATGGCAAACATTAAAGTTTCATATAATAAGTCGGGCGGACATGCCTTGGCGACTGCTGAGGGCACGGTTAACGTCGAATTGCTGAACGGAAACAACAATTCTCTCGGTACGCTGCTCGACGGTAACACAAAAACAGTTTCAGAAATGAAAATCAACTACGATAAGGACAGCGGCCTCGTGTCGAGTGTGTCAGTCGGCAGCAGTACGGTCAATGCGGATGCATTTACCGGAAAAGGCTCACTCTTAGGTCTTATTGAATCATACGGCTATATGTCAAACGGAGAAGAAAAAGGTCTTTATCCTGAAATGCTGACGGCTCTTGACAATATGGCGCTATCCTTTGCTGACGCGTTTAATGCAGTTCATGAAAAAGGGAAGACCTATACAGGCGAACAGGGTGCAGCATTTTTTGATTTCAGCGGTGATGAAGCGGTGCCGGCAAAAGGTGCGGCTGCGAAAATAAAAGTCAGTGACAAAATTCTTGCGTCTACTGATAATATCGCAGCGTCGTTAAACGGAGAAAAAAGTGACGGCACAAACGCGACAAATCTTGCAGCTGTACAGAACAGCAAGCTGACTATTAACGGTGAAACCACTACAATTAATGACTTTTATGAATCCCTTATCGGAAAGCTGGGCGTTAATTCACAAAAAGCGGCCAATCTTATGAACAACTCTGAAAGCAACACCCTTTCAGCCGATGAACGGAGACAATCAGTCAGTGCAGTGTCTTTAGATGAGGAAATGACAAATATGATTCAGTTTCAGCACGCTTATAATGCGGCTGCGCGGATCATAACGATGCAGGATGAAATATTCGATAAAATTATTAACGGTATGGGCACCGGAGGAAGATAGGAGATAAGTAAATGAGAGTAACTCAAGGGATGATCGCAAAAAATTCTCTTCGATTTATCGGCTCAAGTTATGACAAGCTCGATCGGCTTCAGCAGCAAGTGTCTACGGGGAAAAAAATCACGAAAGCTTCTGATGATCCGGTCGTTGCAATGAAGGGAATGCAGTACCGTACTCAGCTTGCGCAGGTAAACCAGTATCAGCGGAATGTTTCGCAAGGTTTTACATGGCTGGAAAACTCGGAATCAAGCGTAAACTCGGAAACGGATATTATGGGGAAAATCCGGGACTTGATGGTTCAGGCGAAAAGTGACTCGAACGGTGAAACAGAATTGAAAGCAATCGGTACAGAAATCGGCCAGCTGAAAAAGCAGCTCGTTTCTGTCGCGAATACTCAGGTAAACGGACGTTATCTGTTTAACGGAACAAATTCAGACGTCCCGCCGATCACTGAAAATGCCGACGGCACATATACGTACAACTATGAGAATTATACAGGTGCTTCGGATGTTAACATCAACATCTCGAACGGAGCAGTGTTGAAAGTGAATTCTGATCCGAACTCAGCTTTCGGAGGCGTCGCACAAAATGGAGATAATGTATTTGAATTTCTCAACTCCTTAGAAGCTTCTTTAAGCAAAGGCACGCTGTCCGAAGCAGATTCAAATCAAATTCTGTCAGATATCGACGGTTTTACTGACAAAATGAATGCTGAAAAATCCAATATCGGCGCACGCACAAACCGATTGGAACTCATTCAGACAAGATTGGAATCACAAGCGGCAACCGCTGAAAAAGTATTGTCCGATAATGAAGATGTAGAAATGGAAGATGTAATTGTTGATTATTTATCTCAACAGACGGTTCATAGAGCAGCGCTGTCAGTGAATGCGAACATCATTCAGCCGTCACTGATTGACTTCCTGAAATAATATAACTGATCGTCTTCAATATATAAAAAAAGCGACTCACAACAGGGAGATCGCTTTTTTTACTAAAATACTATAAACAGGAGGGATCTCTGTGCAGATGCCGAGATTGATTATTGACAGTGTGCCTGCTAAAATCGGTATAACCTTTCAAAAGGAAGAAATCGAGATGGAACAGCCGCCCGCTGACCTGGAAATTGAGCAGCCGCCGGCAGAGCTGAACATAGAAAGCACGCCGGCCAAACTGACGATTGACCAGACGAGGGCGTGGGAGAACTTGAATCTCAAATCATTTGAAAAGCTGAACGCTGAAGCCGCCCAGAAAGGTGCGGAAGCCTGCAGCGAGTTTATTGCAAAAACAGTCAGGGAAGGGAAGGAAATGGCGGCTATCGAAAAGAAAACGGGCAATGTGATGGCCCGGCAGGCAGCAGATGTCAGACCGCCCGATCCATTTGGCGAATTCAGCGACTTTCTGCCTGCGCAGTTTCTCGTCGACATTGACTGCATTCCTTCAAAGCTTACGATTGATATTGAAGCCCGCAAACCTTCAATTGAAGCAGCCGTCAATAAACCTGTATGGAATTATACGCCGGGGAAAGTTCAGATTGATATGATGCAAGACCCTGAGGTGACGATTTCGGTTGACGATGGCAACGCAGAATAAAAGATGAAAGTGGTAAAGGATTGTGAAGCATGATAATTAAAACAAAATATCACGGAGAAATCAGAATAGACGAAGGGCAGATTATCTCATTTGAAAACGGCCTGCCGGGATTTAATGACGAGACTCAATTTGTTGTTCTTCCTTTGTCGGAAGATTCACCGTTTTTGGCGCTGCAGTCTGTGAAACAGGAGCATATCGCCTTTATTGTCGCCAGTCCGTTTATTTTCTTTAAAGGGTACGAATTTGACATTGACCATGCGACGCTTGAGCTTTTGCACATTGAAGATATAGAGGACGTCGAAGTGATGGCGATTTTAACGCTGGAAGAGCCTTTTGAAAACACGACCGCCAATTTAAAAGCGCCGATTATCGTCAATAAAAAGGAAATGAAGGCGAAACAAATCATTTTACATGATGCTTCCTATGAAACAAAACATCTGATAGGAGGAGGATCATGCTAGTTCTCTCAAGAAAAGTGAATGAATCCATTCAGATCGGGCCGGATATTGAAATAAAGGTGATCGCCATCGAAGGAGAACAAGTAAAGCTGGGAATTGAAGCGCCTCAGCACGTAGATATTCATCGGAAAGAAATCTACTTGTCGATCCTGGAAGAGAACAACAGAGCCGTATCTTTTAATACTGATTTATTACTTAACCTATCCTCACAAAAAAAGTGAGGATTTTTTTATTTTCAATATAAACAATAGAAGCGGCCATCCGATATATATAGTGTAGCCAATGAGAGGAAAAATTTTCTTCGGAAATGACGCTGCGCAAATGCACAAGGACGTGCGAAAAACAATTCAAGGAGGAAATACAAAATGAGAATCAACCACAATATCGCGGCTCTTAACACTAGCCGTCAGCTGAATGCAGGTTCAAACTCTGCTGCAAAAAATATGGAAAAATTATCTTCAGGTCTTCGCATTAACCGCGCTGGTGATGACGCTGCGGGTCTTGCGATCTCTGAAAAAATGCGTTCTCAAATCCGCGGTTTAGACATGGCGTCTAAAAACGCTCAAGACGGAATCTCTCTTATCCAAACGGCTGAGGGTGCATTAAACGAAACTCACAGCATTCTTCAGCGTATGAGCGAGCTTGCTACACAAGCGGCTAACGACACGAACACTACTTCTGACCGAGCTGAGTTACAAAAAGAAATGGATCAGCTTTCTTCTGAAGTAACTAGAATTTCTACAGATACAGAATTCAACACAAAGAAACTACTTGATGGCACAGCAACTGACCTGACTTTCCAAATCGGTGCTAATGAAGGTCAAACTATGAAGCTTTCAATTAATAAAATGGATTCTGAAAGTCTTGCTGTTGGGGATGCTACTAAAGGAATTGATATCTCTACTTCTGCGGAGGCAGCATCTACTGCTCTTACAACAATCAAAACAGCTATCGACACAGTATCTAGCGAGCGCGCTAAACTTGGTGCGGTTCAAAACCGTTTAGAGCACACAATCAACAACCTTGGTACTTCTTCTGAGAACCTGACTTCTGCTGAATCACGTATCCGTGACGTAGACATGGCTTCTGAGATGATGGAGTACACGAAAAACAACATCCTTACTCAGGCTTCTCAAGCTATGCTTGCGCAAGCTAACCAACAGCCTCAGCAAGTTCTTCAATTGCTGAAAGGTTAATGACGGAAAGATCCTGGTTCTCCAGGGTCTTTTTTTTGTTTCTTCAGCTATCTCCCCCTTCATCATGCCCAAGAACCCTATTGACAAAATGAAACATTATATTTTGCAGTTAAATTATTGAAAACCTTTTAATATGACCGATATAAGAATAAGATCATACATTTATGGAGCTGTGATATGATAAACAGTCGGAAACTCACTGTTGTCATAGAGCCGTCTACGACTAAACGCCGAAAAGGAGAGGGTACATATGGTCACAAGAATCACAGGCCTTAATTCCGGTCTTGATGTAGATTCTCTGGTGAAAAAACTAATGGATGCCGAAAAGCAGCCGCTTAATAAATTAAACCAGCAAAAGCAGACGCTTGAATGGAAGCGCGATGCTTATCGGGAAATGAATACCCAGATTGCCGACATGTATTCTACTACATTTAATAATATGCTGATGTCCACAAACTGGAATAAAAAAACAGTAACAAGTTCGGATTCCAGTGTCAGCGCGACGGCCGTCAGTGCTGAACAGAATATTTCAACGAGCATGTCTGTACAGCAGCTGGCTACGCCGACGACTTATAAATCATCAGGGGCCATCAATTTCACTTCAGGTCAGAGCCAAACATTGAAATTCAATGTCACAAATCCGGGTGAAACGAAGCCGACTGAGGTAAACGTCACGATCGCCGCAACCGATACGATTGACGATGTCATTTCCAAACTGAACAGCTCGGGTCTCGGAGTGACGGCTTTAAAAGAGAAAATTTCCAACGGCACGGATTATGTGGATACGATTGCGTTCACTTCCAATAAAACGGGGGAAGGATTTACCCTTGCCGCAGGTGATGACGCAACCAAAAGCTTTCTGAAAGATCAGCTCGGTTTTGCCGTTGATGATGCAACAAATGAACTGACGGCCAATGCCGAAGGGAAAAACGCGAAGTTTACGTTCAACGGGCTTGAAATGACAAAAACGTCAAATAACTTTACGATCAACGGCATCAAATACACGCTGAACAGCGTGACGGACAGCAATAAAACGGTTACGATTAACAGCACGACTGATACGGACGGCATTTTTGACAACATTAAAGATTTCGTTGATAAATACAATACGTTAATTAAAAGTGCAAACGAGAAGGTAACAGAATCAAAATACCGCGATTATAAGCCGCTAACTGATGAACAAAGAGAAGCGATGACCGATAAGCAGATTGAGCAGTGGGAGGCAAAGGCTAAAAGCGGGTTATTACGGAGCGACAGCACGCTGCAGAACGGTTTGGCTGAGATGCGGCTTGATCTGTACTCAACGGTTACGATTGACGGAAAAAAATATCAGCTTGCCGATTTCGGTATAGAGACGTCTAGTTTTAATGATCAAGGAAAGTTTGGAAAGCTTGTCATTAAAGACGAAGCGAAACTGAAACAGAAAATTACCGAGAACCCCTCTCTCGTGGCTAAACTGTTTAATGCAGACAGTACAAGTACGATTACAGACAGCTCAACCGGTAAGACTATCAAAAACCCGGAGGAGCAGGGGATTGCCCGGAGATTAAAAGACACATTAAACAAAATGCAGACTCAAATTTCAAAACAGGCGGGTACAGAAAGCTCGGTATCATCCAGCTTTGCCATCGGAAAAAGTTTGAATGAAATAGAAACAAATATTTCCAATATGAAAACGAAGCTGGATGACATTGAATCGAGATATTATAAAAAGTTCAGCGCACTGGATACGGCATTGGAGAAATTGAACAGCCAATCTTCATATCTCACGTCAATGTTAGGATCTTCAACATCATAACCTTGGAGGTTTTATAAAAATGGCAATAAATAATCCTTTTGCTGCTTATCAGCAGACATCCGTCTTTACAGCCGCTCCGGAAGAGCTGACCCTTATGCTTTATAACGGCTGCCTGCGATTCATTAAGCTGGCAAGGCAGGCGATGAAGCAAAACAACCTTGAAGCCAAAAATGAAAATATCGTAAAGGCGCAAAACATCATTCAAGAGCTCAGCATCACGTTAAACCGGGAGATTGAGATTTCTGAACAGATGTCATCCATTTATGATTACATCCGCCGCCGGCTGATCGACGCGAACGTGCAGAATAACGGAGAATTTTTAGATGAAGCGGAAAAGCTCGTTACTGAATTTCGCGACACGTGGAAGCAGGCCATGCAGAGTGAACGGAAAAACAGCCATGGCGCGGGCGGCCTTGCCTGATGAACAGCAATGTCTTTTCTTTGTATAACGAAACGAAGAACATGTACGCCGCACTGAAGGACGCCCCGGAGAGCGATGGTCTCATCAGCAGCGTTACGGCATTTACGGAGAAAAGGGAGGAGATGCTTGCGGGCATAAAGCCGCCTTTTTCCGAAGAAGAAAAAACGCTGCTTCAGCAGGTGGCCGCGATGGACCGTCTGATTACCGGCGAAGTGAAACGGATTCAGGATGGTATCCGAAATGAAATAAAAACGCTTAAGAAAAAACGAATCTACCATAATACGTATTTCAATCCGTATCATCAAACGACAAGTGACGGCCGTTATTACGACAAACGCAAATAGGTGAGTGTTTTGAGAAGTTTGAACGATTACCATTTGGTGTCAGCCTATTACCAGCTTCTTTTTACGATTGATGAGGGGCTTTGCTACCTGTTGGACACGCAGGATGATTTTTTTAAGACGGAGGGCGAGCGGATTTACAACGATTTGATTCAGGCTTTTTTTCATCTCGATTCCTCTCATGCGCTTCTGCTGTCTATCATTGAGTGCCGATGCGTGGAGACGGCGATCCGCTCATTTGACGAGATCTTTCAGGATTTCAGCATGTTAAATGATTATGATTTCCCGTCCGCACCTTTTCAGGAGTTTTTAAAAACCATCTTTCTGCCGCATTATAAGCTGTGGATGGAGCAGACGCACGACTGCATCAAACCGTATGTTCTTCACTAGACCTGCTGCAAGCGGCAGGTCTTTTGCCTGCGTCCTCCGCATATACTTATAATCCTGGCGGAAGCTGCCGGATAAAACCGACACCATTCGTCATCGTTCACCGAATTTACACATTATTTTAACGTTTCAGCAGGGATCAGAAGGGGTAAAAGAGAAATAGTTACATATCCTTAGATAAAGGGAGGCGTTCTTTGATGAACTACAATATCAGAGGAGAAAACATTGAGGTTACACCTGCGTTAAAGGATCATGTGGAGAGAAAAATCGGCAAGCTGGAGCGATATTTCGAGCAGAGCGTCAATGCCGATGTGAACGTCAACTTAAAATTCTATAATGATAAGGAATCTAAAGTTGAAGTCACCATTCCGATGACTGATCTGGCGCTTCGTTCCGAAGTGCATAACGAGGATATGTACAATGCAATTGATCTCGCAACAAACAAGCTGGAACGTCAAATCCGAAAGCACAAAACAAAAGTCAACCGAAAATTCCGCGAGCAGGGTCTTCCGAAACATTATTTCGAGAACGGCAGCGCTGCTGATACGGGCGTAGCGGTTCAGGACGAAATTGAAGATGACAGCCCGGAAATTGTCCGTCAAAAGCGTTTTAATTTAAAACCGATGGATAATGAAGAAGCGATTCTCCAAATGAATATGCTCGGACATAATTTCTTCGTATTCACCAACGCGGAGACGAATCTCACAAACGTCGTTTACCGCAGAAATGACGGCAAATACGGATTAATTGAACCGACTGAATAAACCCATCCAGCCTTCCGTGAACGCGCGGAAGGTTTTTCTCTATCTTTACCTGCAAATTCTTTGGAAATGGCAAAAGGTATGTTATGATAATGAGAGGTATACATGGACAGAAAATTATCATTTATTCCATGCAAAATCTGCATGTGAACATAGAGGAGCGTTATAGATGCTTGGGATTTTAAATAAAATGTTTGATCCGACCAAACGTGCGCTGAACAAATACGAAAAAATAGCAAATGACATTGATGCCGTAAGAGGAGATTATGAAAATCTCTCTGACGAGGCGCTTAAACATAAAACGGCAGAATTTAAAGAGCGGCTTGAAAAAGGAGAAACGACGGATGACCTTCTTGTCGAAGCGTTTGCCGTCGTTCGTGAAGCTTCCCGCCGCGTAACCGGTATGTTCCCGTTTAAAGTGCAGCTGATGGGGGGCATCGCCCTTCATGAGGGGAACATTTCCGAAATGAAAACAGGGGAAGGGAAAACGCTGACGTCCACGCTTCCCGTGTATTTAAATGCGTTGACGGGAAAAGGCGTTCACGTCGTAACGGTCAACGAATATCTGGCGAGCCGTGATGCCCAGCAAATGGGAGAGATTTTTGCGTTTCTCGGGCTTACAGTCGGCCTGAACCTGAATTCGATGTCAAAAGACGAAAAACGCGAAGCTTACGCAGCCGATATCACGTATTCAACGAACAATGAACTCGGCTTTGATTATTTGCGTGACAACATGGTGCTCTATAAAGAACAAATGGTGCAGCGCCCGCTTCATTTTGCCGTTATTGATGAAGTCGATTCAATTTTAGTCGATGAAGCGAGAACGCCATTGATTATTTCCGGACAAGCTCAGAAGTCCACAAAACTGTACGTGCAGGCAAATGCGTTTGTCCGCACACTCAAGAAAGATCAGGATTATACGTATGACGTCAAAACGAAGGGCGTTCAGCTGACGGAAGAAGGAATGACGAAGGCTGAAAAAACGTTCGGCATCGACAACCTGTTTGATGTCAAAAACGTGGCCTTGAACCACCATATCAACCAGGCTTTAAAAGCCCATGCGGCGATGCAGAAAGACGTGGATTATGTTGTTGAAGACGGCCAGGTCGTCATCGTTGATTCCTTCACCGGCCGTCTGATGAAAGGACGCCGCTACAGCGAAGGTCTTCACCAGGCAATTGAGGCGAAAGAAGGCCTGGAGATTCAAAATGAAAGCATGACATTGGCGACGATTACGTTCCAAAACTATTTCCGTATGTACGAAAAGCTGGCCGGTATGACCGGTACCGCAAAAACGGAAGAGGAAGAATTCCGCAATATTTATAACATGCAGGTTGTATCCATCCCGACCAACCAGCCGGTCATCCGTGACGACCGTCCGGACTTGATCTACCGCTCAATGGAAGGGAAATTCAAGGCGGTGGCGGAGGATGTCGCCCAGCGCTACATGACCGGACAGCCGGTTCTTGTCGGTACGGTTGCCGTTGAAACGTCTGAATTGATTTCTAAACTTCTGAAAAACAAAGGGATTCCGCATCAGGTGCTGAATGCCAAAAACCATGAGCGTGAAGCTCAGATTATTGAAGAAGCGGGACAAAAAGGCGCTGTCACGATTGCGACCAACATGGCGGGACGCGGAACCGACATTAAACTCGGCGAAGGCGTAAAAGAGCTTGGCGGCCTTGCAGTCGTCGGTACGGAACGCCACGAATCCCGCCGGATTGACAATCAGCTCCGCGGACGTTCAGGACGTCAGGGAGACCCGGGCATCACACAATTTTATCTTTCAATGGAAGATGAATTGATGCGCCGTTTCGGAGCTGAACGGACGATGGCGATGCTTGACCGGTTCGGTATGGATGACTCCACGCCGATTCAGAGCAAAATGGTGTCACGCGCTGTGGAATCATCTCAAAAACGTGTCGAAGGAAACAACTTTGATTCACGTAAACAGCTTCTTCAATATGACGACGTGCTCCGTCAGCAGCGCGAAGTCATTTACAAGCAGCGTTTTGAAGTCATCGACTCTGAAAACCTGCGTGACATTGTGGAAGGCATGATCAAGTCTTCTCTGGAGCGTGCGATTGCCGCTTATACGCCGAAAGAGGAGCTTCCGGAAGAATGGAATCTTGACGGCCTCGTGGAGCTGGTGAATTCAACGTATCTTGATGAAGGCGCACTTGAAAAGAGCGATATCTTCGGAAAAGAACCGGATGAAATGCATGAGATGATCATGGACCGCATCATGACAAAATATAATGAAAAAGAAGAGAATTTCGGCACAGAGCAGATGCGTGAATTTGAAAAAGTCATCGTATTGCGTGCCGTTGATTCAAAATGGATGGATCATATTGATGCGATGGATCAGCTGCGTCAAGGGATTCACCTCCGCGCTTATGCGCAGACAAATCCGCTGCGTGAATATCAAATGGAAGGCTTCGCAATGTTTGAGCACATGATTGAGTCCATTGAGGACGAAGTTGCGAAATTCGTCATGAAGGCCGAGATTGAAAGCAATCTGGAACGCGAAGAAGTTGTTCAGGGCCAAACGACGGCTCATCAGCCGCAGGACGGCGATGAGGCCAAACAAGCGAAAAAAGCGCCGGTGCGAAAAGTTGTGGATATCGGACGCAACGCGCCTTGCCATTGCGGCAGCGGAAAAAAATATAAAAATTGCTGCGGCCGGACAGAATAGTCTCGACTGTATGAAGCGAACATGACCGGGTCTGCGTCTTATGGCGCCCCGGATCTTTTAATGAGGTGAATGGAATGGAATTATCAGAAATCAGGGCAGAGCTCGAAAATATGGCTTCTCGTTTAGCGGACTTCAGGGGGTCTCTTTGACCTCGAATCAAAGGAAGCCCGCATTGCAGAATTAGATGAAAAGATGGCGGAACCGGAATTCTGGAATGACCAGCAGAAGGCCCAAACCGTCATCAATGAAGCGAACGGTCTGAAAGAATACGTGAACTCCTATCATCAGCTGAGCGAGTCTCACGAAGAGCTGCAAATGACACATGATCTTTTAAAAGAAGAACCTGACCAGGACCTTCAGCAAGAGCTTGAAAAAGAGCTGAAGTCATTAACGAAGGAATTGAATGAATTTGAGCTTCAGCTGCTGCTCAGTGAACCATATGACAAAAACAACGCGATTTTAGAACTTCATCCGGGGGCCGGCGGTACGGAATCCCAGGACTGGGGTTCCATGCTGCTCAGAATGTATACCCGCTGGGCGGAAAGACGCGGTTTCAAAGTTGAAACGCTTGATTATCTCCCGGGAGATGAAGCAGGAATTAAGTCTGTCACACTGCTCATTAAAGGCCACAATGCATACGGCTATTTAAAAGCGGAAAAAGGCGTACACCGTCTCGTGCGGATTTCTCCATTTGATTCATCAGGCCGCCGTCACACGTCATTCGTGTCATGTGAAGTCATGCCTGAATTCAATGAAGAAATCGACATTGATATTCGTACCGAAGATATTAAAGTTGATACGTACCGGGCGAGCGGTGCCGGCGGACAGCACGTCAATACGACTGATTCAGCCGTTCGGATCACCCACCTCCCGACAAATGTAGTCGTCACGTGCCAGACGGAACGTTCACAAATCAAAAACCGCGACCGGGCGATGAAAATGCTCAAAGCGAAGCTGTATCAGCGCAGAATTGAAGAACAGCAGGCGGAGCTTGACGAAATCCGCGGCGAACAGAAAGAAATCGGCTGGGGCAGCCAAATCCGCTCGTACGTCTTCCATCCGTACTCCATGGTGAAAGATCACCGCACCAATACCGAAATGGGGAACGTGCAGGCGGTTATGGACGGAGATATCGATATCTTCATTGACGCCTATTTACGTTCTAAACTGTCGTAATCCGGGAACACACCTGCCTTTGGCAAGGTGTGTTTTTTTATCCGTTCTCTTTTTCCATTTTTCACAACAGCGCTTTAGCAAATTAATACGGTATTTGGCTGTTATTTACTTCTAAGCCGGGAAGACTTAAAATGCTATCGAGAGAAAATCGGAGAACGGAGGATTTTGCATGGATGTGAATCACAATAAGCCGCTCCGTCTGATCAAAGATTATATATACATCATGATCGGCGCGGCGATTACGGGGATCGTGTTTAACGTATTTTTGCTGCCGAACCGTATAGCAGCGGGGGGAGTAAGCGGGATCAGCACCATTTTAGAAACGTTTGGTTTTGAACCGGCTTACGTGCAGTGGATTATTAACATCCCTTTGTTTATCGCCGGAGTGATCATTCTCGGCGGGAAGTTCGGAATGAAGACACTGGCCGGTTCCATCGTTCTGCCGCTCGCCGTCTATTTAACAAGAGATCTGCCTGCCGCGACGACCCATGAACTGCTGGCGGCGATTTTCGGAGGCGTCGGGATCGGAACGGGAATCGGCATCGTGTATCTCGGCAAAGGCTCCACGGGGGGAACGGCTCTGGCGGGCCAGATCATTCACAAATACACGGGGCTGTCGCTGGGAACGTGCCTCGCCATCATGGACGGATTAATTGTGCTGAGCGCGATGATCGTTTTCGGAGTGGAGCAGGGACTGTATGCGATGCTCGGGGTATTTATTTCAAGCAAAACGATTGATGTCGTGCAGGTCGGGTTCAACCGCTCCAAAATGGCTTTAATTATTACGCAGCATGAAGAAGCCGTCAGATCGGCTGTGTTTAAAGAAATCGACAGGGGTGTGACGAAGATTTCCGCAGTCGGCGGGTATACGGAACATGACCGTCCGATCTTAATGTGTGTCGTTGGCCAGACCGAATTCACAAAACTGAAACAAATCGTCAAACAGATTGATGAGTCAGCCTTTGTCATTGTCGCAGACGCAAGCGAGGTGCTCGGCGAGGGTTTCAAACGCGCGTAAACGGGGTTATAATAGCGAAGGGGTGCATCTTACATATGAAATCAAAATGGGCGCTGCTGGCGCTGGTTCTGACCATGTCCGTCCTGCTGGCGGCATGCGGCGGTTCCAATGAATCGAAAAAAGAAAGCTCTGACAGTTCAGGCGGGTCAAAAGCATCTGCGTCAGCAGGAGAAGAGCTTTATCAGCAAAGCTGTATCGGCTGCCACGGAAAAGACTTAGAAGGCGGCGGAGGCCCGAATTTACAGGAAGTCGGCGGGAAGTATGATGAAGCTAAAATTGAAAGCATCATTAAAAACGGACGCGGCAATATGCCGAGCCATCTTGTAAATGATAAGGAAGCCGCTGAGATCGCAAAATGGCTGTCACAGAAAAAATAACAGAAAAACCTTGCCTGTTATAGGGGCAAGGTTTTTTCACGGTCTGGGAATGAAAAGAAACTGTAATAGTAATATGTCTAAATTTGACGTATAATGAAGTGTACTGAGGAAAAGGAACTTTCAGATTTTTCATCTGTTTCCTGGTAAACCGGCCATAAACCGCAGTATTTTTACGAACTCTATGGCTGCAAGACATAATTAAAAGATTAGGTGATTTCATGATAGAGATGAAAGAAGTATATAAATCCTATCCGAACGGTGTAAAAGCGATTAACGGGCTGTCAGTCATGATTCATCCCGGAGAATTTGTATATGTCGTGGGACCGAGCGGAGCCGGTAAATCTACTTTTATTAAAATGATTTACAGAGAAGAAAAGCCGACAAAAGGACAAATATTGATTAATCATAAAGATCTCGCGTCTGTAAAAGAAAAAGAGATTCCTTTCGTGCGGCGTAAAATAGGTGTTGTTTTCCAAGATTTTAAACTTCTTCCGAAACTGACGGTATTTGAAAACGTCGCGTTCGCGCTTGAGGTGATCGGAGAGCAGCAGTCCGTTATTAAAAAACGCGTGCTCGAAGTGCTCGATCTTGTGCAGCTGAAGCATAAAGCGCGGCAGTTTCCCGACCAGCTTTCCGGAGGAGAACAGCAGCGTGTTTCCATCGCAAGATCCATCGTCAACAATCCTGACGTCGTGATAGCTGACGAACCGACGGGCAACCTTGATCCGGTAACATCATGGGAAGTCATGAAGACGCTGGAAGAGATTAATAACCGCGGAACGACCGTCGTGATGGCGACACACAATAAAGAAATAGTAAACACCATGAAGAAACGGGTCATCGCGATCGAAGACGGAATTATTGTGCGTGATGAGTCAAGAGGGGAGTATGGTTCTTATGATTAAAATTCTCGGGCGCCATTTGCGTGAGAGTTTTAAATCTCTCGGAAGAAACACATGGATGACATTTGCATCCATCAGTGCCGTTACCGTTACATTGATTTTGGTCGGCGTGTTTTTAGTCATTATGCTGAATTTAAACAACATGGCTAAAAATGCTGAAAAAGAAGTGGAAATTAAAGTATTAATCGATCTGACGTCCAATAAGAAAACGCAGGATACGCTGCAGAATGAGATTAAAGACATCTCGGGAATCCAAAGCGTAGAGTTTTCATCTAAAGATAAAGAGCTTGATCAATTGGTCAAAAGCTTCGGCGACAGCGGAAAGGCCATGAAAATGCAAGATCAGGAAAACCCGCTGAACAACGCGTTTATCGTCAAAACGACAGATCCGCATGATACGCCGAAAGTCGCGAAAAAAATTGAAAAGCTGGATCATGTGTATAAAGTGACATACGGGAAAGAAGAAGTCAGCCGTCTGTTTAAGATCGTCGGGGTGTCACGCAACATCGGGATTGCGTTAATCATCGGCCTTCTGTTCACGGCGATGTTCTTAATTTCAAATACGATTAAAATCACGATTTTCGCCAGAAGAAAAGAGATTGAAATCATGAAGCTTGTCGGCGCGACAAACTGGTTTATCCGCTGGCCGTTCTTCCTGGAAGGGCTGCTGCTGGGGGTATTCGGTTCTATCATACCGATCGCTCTCGTGCTGAGTACGTACCAGTCGATGGTCGCTTGGGTGGCCCCGAAAGTTCAGGGATCATTTGTTTCACTTCTGCCGTACAGTCCGTTTGTGTTCCAAGTATCACTTGTGCTCATTCTGATCGGCGCGGTTATCGGAGTATGGGGAAGTCTGACTTCCATCCGGAAATTCCTTCGTGTATAAATACAAAAGCCAGTCTGATATAGACTGGCTTTTTTTAATGGTTTCGTTACTGAATGACGGGCAGGGCCGGTGATCCGGGCTTTAATGTAAAGTCATAAGACGATTCGTCACGGTACATCGGGTCCGCATAAATGGAATCCGAATCGTTTGCCGTTCCTTTTTGGTACGCTGTGAATGAATCATATTCTCTGTTCTTCCAATTCCAAATGCCGTCTTTTCCGGCTTCTTTGTGATAGACGTTATGATTAACGGTATTGCCTTCGTTTTTCGTATAATCATTTGCGATAAAAATCCTTGAACCGCTTGCCGTCATGATGTTTTTTTCGATCGTGTTCCCTTTTGTGCCGTACTGCAGCAGCAGCTGGCCGCCGTCAAGGTCCTTCGTGTCATTTCGGTACATAATGTTGTGAGCGATCACCGAATTGATGGTGCCGCCGCGTTTTGTGTCATAGCCTCCGATTGAAATACCGGTGTAAGCATTGCCGTACACCTTGTTATCCGTAATCCGGATATCTCGTGCGTATTTCCCTCTATGTTCGGAAGTGGCTTCAATGCCGAGGTCATTGTTGTAAACGGTGTTATTCTTAATGTCCACATGTTCTGCGCCGTCAACGTAAATACCGCCTGCTGAATATTCATCTCCGTAAGCGGGATTTCCGTAAGAAGAGTTATGGCTCACTGTATTGTTTTCAATGACGCCGTTTCGCGCATAGTCGTTTTGCTTGGACGTTCCTTCGTATCCGATCACGTCAATCCCGATATTGTTATTGTCCCGAATGGTATTGCCGGCAATCTTAAATCCGTCAACATTCCCGTTCAGCACGACCGCTTCGCTTGCGCCGAGCGTCAGTTTTTCAACCGTATTATTTGTGATGCTGACATCCTTCATGGCGCCTGTGCCGTAAAACGCGATGCCGTGTGCATTTCCCTCATCAGCCGTGGTTTTAATGTTTCGGATATGGTTGCCGTCAATGTTGATATGACTGCTTGATCCGGTGACATAGATTCCCATGGCCGTCGCATCTTCTGATGATACGGAGAGATTCTCAAGCGTAACGCCGTGAATGGTAATGTACTGTTTATTGCGGATTTGAATTAACGGAGTTTCAGAATCGCTTTTTGGCGCAGATTTGCCGCTGATTGAGACATGCTCATTCTGATAGTTCCGAAATGTAATCGGCTTTTCGGCCGTGCCGCTGTGCTTTACTTCAAACGTTTCATCGTACGTCCCTTCCCGAATCAATACGGTTGTCCCGGCCTCTGCCTTTTCAGCCGCATGTTTTAATGTGCGGAACGGCTTTTCTTTCGTTCCTTCATTTTGGTCGCTGCCTGCGGGAGAAACATACAAGGCGTCCGTCTGCGTTTTTTCATTGGCCTCTGTTTTTGGCCAGACAAAGGCGGTAATGCCTGCGGCCAGAACCGCCGCGGATAAAATCGATAATTTTATTTTCATATCGCATTCTCCTGTATATTTAATGAATTGCATACAAAATATTATACGTTACCCATATATATGTAACAATCTCGCGTTTTCATTTTTTTGTTGCCGTTACATGAATTCTTTGCAATTTACACATACTATCTCCAGATTTTCGTAAAAGGACTAAGAGGAGGTAAACGATGAAGCAGAAAATGATCGCAGTGATAGCGGCCGTCAGCATCATGTGCGGCGGAGCTCATATTGCCGGGGCGGCACAGCCGAATTCATCAGACGCAGAAAGAAGCCGGGCAATGGAAAAAATCGAAAAAGCATATGAGCTGATCTCGAACGAATACGTGGAAAATGTAGATAAAGAAAAGCTTCTTGAAGGAGCGATTCAGGGGATGCTGTCTACATTAAACGACCCTTATTCCGTTTATATGGACAAGCAGACCGCTAAGCAGTTTTCCGATTCTCTTGATTCTTCTTTCGAAGGGATCGGCGCTGAAGTCGGTATGGAGGACAATAAAATCATTATCGTATCACCGTTTAAGCAATCTCCGGCGGAAAAAGCGGGACTCAAGCCGAATGATGAAATTATCAGCATAAACGGCGAGTCAATGAACGGGAAAGGTTTAAACGAAGCCGTGCTGAAAATCAGAGGAAAAAAAGGATCGAAGGTTTCTATTAAAATACAGCGTCCGGGTACTGATAAACAGCTGTCATTCCGGATTAAAAGAGCGGAAATCCCGCTTGAAACCGTATTTGCTTCCCGCAAAGAATCAGGCGGTCATCATGTCGGCTACATCGGAATATCGACATTTTCCGAGCATACCGCCCAGGACTTCGCCGCGGCGCTGAAAAAGCTTGAAAAACAAGGGATTGACGGTCTCGTCCTTGATGTAAGAGGGAATCCCGGCGGCTACCTTCAAAGCGTTGAACAAATTTTAAAGCATTTCATCACAAAAGACATGCCGTATATCCAAATTGCGGAGCGTAACGGCGATAAAAAGCAATATTTCTCAACCTTAAAACATAAGAAGCCGTATCCCGTCAATGTCATCACGGATAAAGGAAGCGCCTCCGCTTCAGAAATTCTTGCGGGTGCGTTAAAAGAAGCGGGACATTATGACGTTGTCGGTGACACTTCTTTCGGTAAAGGAACGGTTCAGCAGGCCGTGCCTATGGGAGACGGGAGCAACATTAAATTGACGCTTTATAAATGGCTGACACCGAAAGGCAATTGGATTCACAAAAAAGGCATTGCTCCGACAATCGCTGTGAGCCAGCCGGATTATTTTGCGGCGGGACCGCTTCAGCTGAAACAGCCGCTTCAGCCTGATATGAACAGCGCGGATGTCAAGCACGCCCAAATCCTGCTGAAAGGCCTAGGCTTCGACCCGGGCAGAGCAGACGGCTATTTCAGCAAAACAATGAAAAAAGCCGTTCTGGCGTTTCAAGACCGGTACAAACTTGATAAAACAGCGGTCATTGATAAAAAGACAGCGGAAAAAATGAATCAGCTGATGAATGAACAGAAATCTGACGAAAAAAATGATTTACAGCTGCAAATGGCGTTAAAATCATTATTTGTAAAATAAATGAAAAGGAGGCGTTTTTTACGTCTCCTGTTTCTTTTGTCACACTCTAAAAATGAACTAAAAGACATATAATTATGTCGGTTTTGACAAGATATTAAAAAAATTTTCACATTTAAACATTTATAAAGGACAAACATTACCCGATATTTATAGAGAAGAGAGACTTTATGCCGAGTTAATATGTATTCAAAATGAAACTTTTGAAAGTTGCCTCAGTCAGTTTTAGTTCTTACAATAAAAGAAGGTTCTAATAGAGAACAGTTTTAGTTTGGCAGCTGCATTTCAGTATCGAAAGCAGAAGTGTTTGCGGCGCTTCAGCACGGCAGCTGTAATCACCCGTGCTTATCTGGATAAAAAAATGGGGGTTCACAATTGAAGAGGGCAAGTATTGTGCGTGAAAAAAAATATTATGAATTAGTGGAACAACTAAAAGACAGAACAAAAGACGTTACATTTTCATCAACAAAAGCACTAAGTCTTCTTATGCTGTTCAGCAGATACCTGGTCAATTACACAAATGTTGAATGCGTTCACGAAATCAATGAAGAGTGTGCGAAGCATTATTTCACTTACTTAATGAAAAACCATAAACGTTTAGGAATTAATCTGACGGATATTAAGCGGTCCATGCTTCTGATCAGCGGCGTGATCGAGGTGGAGGTTGACCACTATCTGAAAGATTTCTCTCTCTCAAATGTAACGCTCTGGATGACGGAAGAGAGATAGACGTTTGAGATATTCAAGCCAATGATTATTTGGTAGAATAGAATTAAAATGTTTGGCTTGAGGCGGTGAAAGCAGTGTCTGTTCAATGGGGAATTGAACTTCTGAAAAGTATCGGTCTGTTTTTTTTGCACCCGATGTTCTGGTTTTTTATCATCATAAGTCTCGCATGCGGATATTTGCGGATCAAACGTGAACGCCATACGTTTCATACAAAAATCGCGGATATGTATGACGAGCTTATCTTTACATACATAAAAGGACTTATACCGGGTATTCTTCTCTCCATATTATTTTTTGGACTGGGAATTTCGATTCCATTCGGTATTCTCGGCATAATCGCGGCTGTGACGGCTTTGGCTTCGCTGACGTTCCGTATGAATTGGCTGTCCTCAGCTTATATTGTCAGCGCCGGCATGTTCATTGCGTTTATCCTTCAGTATACCCACACAGTGCCGTTTGCGGATCGGTTTCCGCAGGCATTCGGCGTGAATTGGGCATCGGCGGCCGTGTTTATGGGCCTTTTGATTATCACGGAGGGAGCGGCTGCCTGCCGTTCAGCGCATCTGAAAACATCTCCGGCGCTTGTCGTCAGCAGCAGAGGCCTGCCCATCGGCCGACAATTGGCGAATCGCGCATGGCTGCTTCCGCTTTTCTTATTGGTGCCGGGCAGCGGGCTTGAGTCACACCTTTCTTGGTGGCCTGTCTTTACCGTGCCGGGCGGCTCTTTCCATTTGATCTGGATTCCTTATATCGCCGGCTTCGGACAGCGTGTGCAGGGGTCACTTCCGGAAGTCAGCATAAGGATAACGGCGAAACGTGTCATGATTCTCGGGGTTATCGTGACCGCATTCGGGGCAGCGGCCCTTTGGTGGACTCCGCTTGCCGGAGCTGCCGCTTGTATTGCGGTGCTCGGACGCCTGTTTTTATCATTAAGACAGCGGCTGAACGATAACGCGGCTCCGTTTTATTTCTCTAAGCGGGATCAGGGCTTAATGGTGCTCGGCATCATTCCGAATACACCCGCGGACGATCTTGAGCTGAAGATCGGTGAGATTATTACGAAAGTAAACGGCATCCCCGTGAAGCATGTGTCGGATTTTTATGAAGCACTTCAAAAAAACCGCGCATTTGTAAAAATGGAGATCATCGGCCTGAACGGTGAGATCCGGTTTGATCAGCGCGCGTCCTATGAAGGCGAACATCATGAATTAGGTATTTTATTCGTGCAGGATGAACACGAGCACGAAGAAATGACAGCATTATAATGTGATTTTTCATAATTATTCGGAATAGTTTCAAGAACTCCTAAACTAGATTTCAAAATAAAACAGCTAAGAAAATTATATTTTCTTAGCTGTTTTATTTTGAAATAATAAAAAAATAAATGAAGGAGAGGTATGGCTTATTGGAAAGGTTATTGCTAACTCCAAAACCTTTAGAAGATGAATCTTTAGCAGGATATATATTAAGAATAACTGATTATAATGGTTATGTTGGATAGGAGGAGTACATTATTAAAAAGCTTTTACTTAAGAGATTGCCGTTGATCTCACTTGGAGTTATAGCTTATATACTGACAAAATACGCGCAGAACCATCAGGATTGGGCGGAGAAATACAGTAGGTCTGTATATCCGTTATTGTCAAAAACAGTAGGACTTGTACCTTCTTGGGTCACATTTTCTGTTAGTGAATGGCTCGTAGTGTTGGTTGTGTTACTATTTCTATTTTATATCGTTTATTATGTGCGCAAGGTCATCATGAGTAAAGGTGCACGTAGGATGGTAGTTTATCGTGGTGCTCTAGGAATCGTTACGATCTGTAGCGTGATATATTTTTGTTATACTATTTTGGGTGGAATAAACTATCACAGATATTCTTTTTTGTCTCATACCGAATATAAAGAAGAGAACTACAGCAAGGAAGAACTGGTTAAATTGAGTAAGTCACTTGCCGTTGAAATGGAATTGGCAAGGGAAAAGTTAGCGGATACTGATCTTTTGGCTCATGTACCAGAGGTTTTTGATTATTATGCACAACACGCAGT
This sequence comes from Bacillus sp. EB106-06-01-XG163, assembly GCF_058791615.1. NCBI lineage: Bacteria > Bacillati > Bacillota > Bacilli > Caryophanales > Bacillaceae > Bacillus > Bacillus sp. EB106-06-01-XG163. The sequence goes on along the minus strand of NZ_JBYTDS010000005.1, from coordinate 195,193 downwards.
GTTCTCGATGCAAATGTTATCAAAGAAATATCCTGTTTTGGAGCATTCATATTCAACACCAAAACCAGTGGTGATGTCAAAACTAATGTCGCATGCAGGGATACATGGTATTTTTGTCCCTTTTACTTATGAATCCAATATCAATGTTAATGTGCCCGTTTTCTTGGTGCCTGCTACTATGGCGCATGAATTGGCACATCAGAGTGGTTTCATGCATGAGGATGAGGCTAATTTTATAGCATATCTGGCATGTAAGCAGCAGGATGATCCAATGATACTTTACAGTGGTTTTTTTCTAGCATTTGATTATTCTATATCTGAGCTAAAGAAAGTGGATCCAGATCAGGCGTCTGATATAATGTCCAGTCTGTCCAAGGCGGTGCAGCATGATATAGAACAAAATGAGCAGTACCGGGATAAGTATGAGGGTGTTATTCCAAGTATTTCAAGAAATGTAAATGATGTATATCTGAAGGCAAATAATCAGACAGACGGTTTGAATAGCTATAGTGATATGGTGAATTTGTTGCTGGCAGAGCAGCGAGAGATAGAGAAGTACAATTAAATGTATCTTGAATACTTATAGGTTTATATAGTAATGATAGCGGGCTCAAGTTGAACATAGGAGTGAGTGAAATAAATAAAATAAAAGTATTTCCTATTCCATATGCTGGAGCGTCGGTAAATGCATATTATGAATGGAAAAAACTACTGCCGGATAGATATGAATTGTGTATATGTGAATTGGCTGGAAGAGGAACTCGATTCACAGAGCCTTGTTACCAGTCTGTTGGTGAAGCAAGTGAAGATATCGCCAAAAGAATAAGTGAACAATTAGAATATGACGATGAATATGTTATATTTGGACACAGCATGGGAGCCTTATTGACTTATGAGATATATTATAAACTTAAGCAAATGGGAACTAAGGAACCAAGGCATCTGTTTTTTTCTGGGCGAGATGCTCCACATATTTTTGAAAAGAGAGAAGACATTGAAAATATGACTAATGAAACTTTCTTGACAAAGGTGGAACAATATGGGGGAATACCAGAGGAGTTTTATACAAAAGAGATTATGGATATGTTTCTTCCGATTTTGCGAGCAGATTTTATAATTTTGGACAATTATAAGTTTCAGCCCAAAGCAGAAAAAATAAGTTGTGGAGTAAGCGTTTTTTATGCGGATAGCGATTTTTCGACTCATATCAATGAAATGCATAAATGGAGTGAAGTTGTTGAAGGAAACGTGAAATTTCATAAGTTTAAAGGAGAACATTTTTTTTTGAATCGGTATCCTAATGATATTGTAAATACTATTGTTAAAGATACAGAGACTCAAAATATTTACCAGGCCACCCACCTGGATCGCCTGGAAATACGGGGGTAATCTCCCCCATTAATTCTATTTTGAATTAATTCAAATGAGAGAAACGTTAAAGTCTCAAGTAGTGGTGTAAAAAAGAACTGTGCCTTTTGACAAGGGAAGCCACGGTATGATTCTACTAAAGTGACGCGACTCAACTTTAGAAGGAGGATCAATGTGTTTTGAAATATTATATTTAAAATAAATTTTATCAGTCTGAGAATCCTTCAATGATTGTTACTTAATTTTGCTTAATTATAAAAGTAATATTCAATAATTGTTTTAGGTAGGTTTTAGTAAGGAGAATTATGAAAAAAATTAAGAAAAAACATTGGAAATAATAAGCTTTCAGTTTTATTAATTATGAAAAATCACATATAAAAAGCCTGGTGCCGCTAACAACACAGCGGCCGGGCTTTTTTTACGGCCGGATTACGATGTCAGCGCCGAACTTGATCGGAACTCTCAGCCATTTACATTCACCTTTTCTCTTGTAAATCAAAAGATTCTCATAGAGCAAACGGCATTGCGGTGACACTTTGAGAGAGAAAATGAAGAAGGAAAACTAGAAAAGGTTCCGGAAAGCAGATGCTTACGGAACCTTTTTCGTTATGCCGAATGGCTTTTTTTCGTCTGAACGGTTTCCCCGGACTTGATACCAAGCGATACGAACAAGCCGATCACAGAAACTCCGATCAATATGATAAACAGAATATGAAACCCGGAGATTAAACCGATCAGCGCTGAAGAAATAATGCTTCCGAAATAACGGAAGGTGGAGAAAATCCCGGATGCGATGCCGGACATGCCCGGTTCTACCGTCGCAAGGGAAGATACCTGCATGCTCGTCAGCCCCGCACCTGACGCGATGCCTCCTACAATAAGCGATGCCATAAGAAACGGAACGGAATGGGAATAAACCAAAAGCAAAAATAAGAGATTGGCTACGGCCATCAGCCCGAAGGACAGAAAAATCATTCTTCGCGCGCCCCATTTCTGATGCAGCTGAGCTCCGCCCCAGTTGCTGGCGGACATGAAAACAGAAAAGACTGACAGCGCCATGCCGCTGTGCGATGTATTCATGCTGAAGTGGCCGGTCATAAAGAGCGGCATAATCAATAACACGGCGTACATCATTAAATTGCTTAACAGAACCGACAGATTGGCGCTCGTAAAGGTCGTGTTTTTAAACAGATCAAAATCAATAATCGGATGTTTCGTGCGCAGCTCCCGCCTGAAAAATAGCGGAACAAATACGAGAATGAGCAGTGCGTACACCCAATAGCCCAAAGAGTTTTCATTTTTCGTCAGAAGAATAATAGATACAATGCTTCCGGCAAGCAAAACGGACCCGATGATATCAAGCGGAGCGTCAGACGTTTCTTCTTTATATTTAGGAAACATCACTAATGCCGTCACGAGTGCGATTGCAAGAAACGGAATGTTGACCCAAAAGATCGAATGCCAGCTGAAGCTCTCAATTAAAAGAGAGCCGATAAACGGACCGAGAGCCGCGCCCAGCCCGGCACCGAGGCCGAAAAAGCCGAATACCTTCGGAAGCCGTTTTTCAGACACGACATGGCGGATGATGGCGATGCTGTTTGGCGTAAGCAAAGCGCCGCCGGCAGCCTGAAGCGCCCGGAAGAAAATCAATAAGAAAAGACTTGGCGAGAGGGCGCACCCCAATGATGCGATGAGAAAAAGGCCGACGCCCCATAAATACATTTTTTTGTTTCCGTACATATCACCGAGTTTGCCGGCAATGGGCTGTGTCACGGCCATCACGATTAAATACACGGTCACTACCCATGTGATGCTGGCAATTGATTCGCTGAATGAGCGGGAAATGGATGAAAGGGCGACTGCGATCATCGTAGAATTGATAGGAACGAGTATGGCTCCCAGCAAAAGCGAAACGATCAGCGCCCATTCTTTCTTTGAACCCATCCTTCATCCTCCTTGGAGCCGGAAAATGACCGGCCGGTAATGCCTTTCATGAAAATCTCAGTGCTGTGTTTCAGCATCGTTTCCTCAGAGAGAGTAATGACTCTTTTTCCCAGCTGCAGCCGGTGTATAAAATAACCGAAAATCATCGTCATAAAGACGTCTGCATTAGCTTCTTCGCTGCCGGGGCTTATCATATTTTTCTTTGTCAGCTCCTTAAAGTAAACGATTAAATGCTTTTTCACGGATTGCGGATATACGACAATATCCTGCAGGACGTCTTCGAATAGTTCCGGTTCGCGCAGGCAGATGCGGAACACTTCTTTTTTTTGTTCCAATTGCTGAAGAAGGGTCGCGGCGAAATGAAGAAGATCCTCATACAAATCGCCTTCCGCCTTGGTGATCATGCTTTCCGGAACCGGCGTCTGCTGTTCAATCATGGCTTTCATTAATCCTTGTTTGTTTTTAAAATTACGGAAAATCGTTGCTTCGCTTACTTTTGCTTTTTCTGCGATTTCTTTTGTTGTCGCTGCGCGGTATCCTTTTTGGATGATCAGATTCATCGCGGCGTCAATAATTCTCTTGTTCGTCGTTCTCAACATGTTTCACCTCGCGTAAATACTGGCAGGACAAGTATACACCCGCCCTGCCCGTCAATAAAGAGGGAAACCTAGCATGAAGCGCGTTTGACAATCGTAATCTTGCCGTTTGTCCCGTCCACCGTGACGATATCTCCGTCGTTGAGCCTGTCAGTCGCGGCACGTGTGCCGAGAACGGCCGGGAGCCCGTATTCCCTCGCGATGATCGCCGCATGTGACAGGATGCCGCCCGTGTCCGTAATGACGGCCTTTGCATCCTGGAACAGACTGGTCCACAGCGGTGTCGTCATTTTGCAGACAAGCACGTCTCCTGTTGAAAAACGGGAAAATTCACTTGCGTCACGAATGACTTTCACAGGGCCGCTTGCGATTCCGCTTGACGCCGCAAGTCCGTAAATTTGATGTTCAGTGTTTTTTTCATCTTCTGTGATGGAGCCGGTAATCTGTTCAGCCATTTTCAGCTGTTCCGAAGTCGGAGTCCCGAGATAAGCGGGGGCTTCAAGCAATTGATATTGCTGGAAGAGCTGTTTTCGTTCAGCGGCTTTTTCCTGCATCGGAACCGGCGACGCCAGCGCTTTCTCGACTTCATCACTGTATAAGTACCACATATCCTCCCGATCATCGATTACGCCTTGTTTTTGAAGCAGCTCGCCGATTTTCAGAAGGCAAAGGCGCGCTTTGGCGTCCAGCATCGCATCAATATAAAAATGGTGATCATCTTTGATGACGGATGAAGACAATGTCCACTGATAATAGCGGTCAAACGTCTCCCGGAAGCCGTCATCTTCAATTCTATCCATAAAGTCGGCGTAGAGCTGTTTTCGTTTTTCTATCGTTTTATGAAACTCACTGTCAAAATCGTATCCGTTCCGGACATAGTTCTGAATGTTGGCCAAAGCGAAATAAGGGTTTTCCGCCCAAGTTTCTTCAATCAGATCATGACTTTTCACGGATCTCCAGCCGTATTCCTGTAAAAATTCACCGACTTGTTCGAGAAAGCGTTTTCCCTCATTTGATTGCAGAAGCGTCTGATGCAGCTCATCGGCATGAGAAACCGTAAAGACGCGCCGCAGCTCAGGGCTGTCTTTTACTTGTCCGGAAAGCAGCCAGAGCTGTCTGTCGGTCTCCAATGACTTATTCATGACGCCAGCCAGCATTTCGTACAGAAGGGATGTGTTTTCTTTCTCAACCTGTCCGTACATGGATTCCAGTATCATGTTTAACGCAACCTGCGGAAAGACAATATTGAAATGTTCTGCGTATCCTTTTAAATAGAAGTCTTGCAGGTTTCGGAACGCATTAAGGGCAGTCTCCGGCGTATGTTCTGTATGCGCCAGTTCGTCCAGCTTTTGATAAAAAGGCAGAAAGGTTTCCTGAATAATATCGTACATGCGGTCAGCCAAGACGGGGAAAAGCGCTTCTAACTGTTCTGCGGGCAGCTTGTCGTCCGTCTTATGCTGTCTGGAAAAAACACGGCCCTGATGAAGTTTGACACGCTCGATTTCGATGCCCATTACAGGGAATGCCTTCGTGCTCTCTTTGAGGCCGTATTCCAAAGCCGGCACAATGAGTGAGGCGAATAACGGGCTGACGGGGCCTTCTATATTGGCCTCCATATTGAGCCAAAACTCTTTCTGATCCCGGGGCGTCATGATAAATTCCCGTTCTTCGTCTGCCGCTTTCTGATCCTGCACGATCGTTGTAATCGGCCTGGCCTGAAGCAGATACAGCTTATTTTCGGCAAATCCGAATTCGAGATCCACGGGATAACCGTACAGTTCTTCCGTCTTTATCGTCAGCATGGCAAGCTCTTTGATGCTCTCGTCATCAAGGCAGAAGCGGTTTCTCATGTCAGCGGTCGTCTCTTTTTCCGTCACGCCTTCGTCTTTAGAAACGATATACATTTCTTTTAAGCCGATTTCTTTTTCAATCTGAAATGTGTCTTTATTGACGATAAATGTGTCAGGCGTCACGCTGCCGGAGACGATTGCTTCTCCGAGACCGTAGCTCGCGCTGATCATCAGCTCTCCGTCATCATGTGTGACGGGGTTGCGGCTGAAAATGACTCCTGAAACCTCGGAATTGATCAGCCCTTGCACGACAACGCCCATTAACGGTTCTGCGGTGTCATTGTTCATTTTCTCTTTATAACCGCTGACCCGCGCCGAGAAGAAGGAAGCCCAGCATTCTTTCACTTTTCCGAGAAACTCTTCTTCTGTTTTGATATTTAAATAGGTTTCGTACTGGCCCGCGAAAGAAGCCCCTTCAAGATCTTCGGACGCGGAGGAGGAACGTACGGCGACAGAGGCGTATGATTCTCTCAATTCATAAAACGACGCGGTCAGTTCCTCCCGAAGCTCTTTTGAAAACGTGCCGTTCATAATGGCGCGCTCCATCTGTTCCTGATCTGCTTGAAGCCCGTTGTCTTCCATAAAACGTGTCAGGGCATTCGTCTGAATGATGAAACCGCCGGGAACGGGCAGCCCGTTTTTCGTCAGTTTAATCAGGTTCATTCCTTTTGCTCCTGCAGAGCGGCTCGATTCTTCCGCTTTTTGAAATCGCACTGAATACATGCGGTATGACCCCCTTTTTTTCTTCATCCAAGAAAAATGATAGTAAACACTATCATTACATTGTAAAGAGGGAGGAAGAAACTGTCAAAGATACAAAGACCTAAACCTTCTCATCCTTTCGGCTGAAGAAAGGTAATTCGGTTCATCTGGTTAATGGTTCAATGGATTTATATTCACATTTTTTTTGACAGATGATTGAAGACTGCTGAAAAAGGGTATTGTGATAGCAGGGGAACGATTGTCCGATTCTTCATTTTCTACTATAATCAGATGAGATGAAGAATTCCCGAGGAGGGTTTTTGTGATTACAAAAGCCGTTTTTGCATTATGTTTCCCTTTTATGCTGGTCGTCCTTTTTACGCGCGTCACGTTTAACCACTATGTGGCGATCGCTCTCACAGCCGCACTGCTTTTCGCATCCTATTTAAAGGGTTACACCGAAACGTATTTTATCGTTGGATTGGATGTCGTATCGCTGGTGGCCGGAGGGCTGTACATGGCCAAAAAAGAAGCAGACAAAAAGAAAGACAATGCCTGACATGGTGAATATGAAATAGAATGCCTGCTTTTACGCCATAAAAGCAGGTTTTTTATACAAAAATTGACTTGGTAAAAATAAACCATCGAACTTTAGTTCGTATTTTTAGTGATTTTGCCCATCATTGTGTTACTATATCAATAGGAAGATTTCGTAAAGAAACGGAGGCTTTTTTGTGAAAGATCGTTTTGAGTTAGTCTCGAAATATCAGCCCCAGGGAGATCAGCCGCAAGCGATTGAGAAGCTTGTCAAAGGCATACAGGAAGGCAGAAAACACCAGACTCTCCTGGGTGCGACAGGGACGGGCAAAACCTTTACCGTGTCCAATCTGATTAAAGAAGTGAATAAACCGACACTGGTCATTGCCCATAACAAAACCCTTGCCGGACAGCTGTACAGCGAGTTTAAGGAGTTTTTCCCGAACAACGCTGTCGAATATTTTGTCAGCTATTACGATTACTATCAGCCGGAGGCGTACGTGCCTCAAACGGATACTTTTATAGAGAAAGACGCAAGCATTAATGATGAAATTGATAAACTGAGACACTCCGCGACATCCTCTCTGTTTGAACGGAGAGATGTCATTATTATCGCGAGTGTGTCATGCATCTACGGTCTCGGTTCACCTGAAGAATACCGGGAGATGGTTGTGTCGCTCAGACCGGAAATGGAGATTGAGCGGAACGAGCTGCTGAGAAAGCTTGTGGATATCCAGTATGCCCGCAATGATATCGACTTTCAGCGCGGGACGTTCCGCGTGCGCGGAGACGTTGTGGAAATCTTCCCGGCTTCCCGTGACGAACATTGTATCAGAGTGGAATTTTTCGGAGATGAAATTGAGCGGATCAGAGAGGTCGACGCTTTGACCGGAGAAATTCTCGGCGACCGTGACCATGTTGCGATTTTCCCGGCTTCCCACTTCGTCACCCGGGCGGAAAAGATGGAAAAAGCGATTCTGAATATTGAACAGGAGCTTGAGGAGCGCTTGAAAGTCATGCACGAAAACGGCAAGCTCCTTGAAGCGCAGCGGCTTGAGCAGCGGACGAGATATGATCTTGAAATGATGCGGGAAATGGGTTTTTGCTCAGGGATCGAGAACTATTCAAGACATTTGACACTCCGACCGCCGGGCTCTACGCCGTATACGCTGCTTGATTATTTTCCGGACGATTTTATGATTGTCGTTGATGAATCACATGTGACGATTCCGCAGGTGCGCGGCATGTTCAACGGTGACCAGGCGAGAAAACAGGTGCTTGTCGATCACGGGTTCCGCCTGCCGTCAGCGCTTGACAACCGTCCGCTCCGATTCGAGGAATTTGAGAAACACATGCACAATATCGTGTACGTGTCGGCGACTCCGGGACCGTATGAAATTGAGCATACGCCGGAAATGATCGAGCAGATCATCAGACCGACGGGACTCCTCGATCCCCTCATTGACGTCCGGCCGATCGAAGGACAGATTGATGATCTGATCGGCGAGATTCAGGCGAGGATTGAACGGAATGAACGCGTTCTCGTGACGACTTTAACGAAAAAAATGTCAGAGGATCTGACCGATTATCTCAAGGAAATCGGCATCAAGGTCAATTATCTGCATTCCGAGATTAAGACGCTTGAACGGATTGAAATCATCCGTGACCTCCGCCTCGGAAAACATGATGTGTTAATCGGCATCAACCTGCTGAGGGAAGGGCTTGATATTCCGGAAGTGTCACTTGTCGCCATTCTCGATGCGGATAAAGAAGGCTTCCTCCGTTCTGAACGTTCGCTGATTCAGACGATCGGACGGGCGGCGCGAAACGCGGAAGGCCGCGTCATCATGTATGCCGATAAAATCACGAATTCGATGGAAATCGCGATTAATGAAACGAAGCGCCGCCGGGAACAGCAGGAGCGCTTTAACGAAATTCACGGCATTACGCCGCAAACGATCAATAAGGAAATCCGCGATGTGATCCGCGCGACGCAGGCCGCTGAGGATAAAGAAGAATATAAAACAAAAGCCGCGCCTAAACTGGCGAAGATGACGAAGAAAGAACGCCAGAAAGTCGTTGAGCAAATGGAGCACGAAATGAAAGAAGCGGCCAGAGCGCTTGATTTCGAGCGGGCGGCAGAGCTTCGTGATTTACTGTTAGAGCTTAAAGCGGAAGGATGATGAACACATGGCAATTGACCGGATCGAGGTGAAAGGCGCAAGGGCGCACAATTTAAAAAACATTGATGTAACGATTCCGCGGGATCAGCTCGTCGTCGTGACGGGGCTGTCCGGATCGGGAAAATCATCCCTTGCCTTTGACACCATTTACGCGGAAGGACAGAGGCGGTATGTTGAATCGCTTTCTGCCTATGCGCGCCAATTTTTAGGGCAGATGGATAAGCCGGACGTTGATGCGATCGAAGGGCTTTCTCCGGCGATCAGCATTGACCAGAAAACGACAAGCCGCAATCCGCGGTCAACCGTCGGAACGGTAACGGAGATCTATGATTATCTCCGGCTGCTGTACGCGAGAGTCGGGAAACCGCACTGCCCGGAGCACGGCATTGAAATTACGTCGCAAACGATTGAACAGATGGTTGACCGGATTCTTGAATATTCGGAGCGGACGAAGCTTCAAGTGCTTGCGCCGATCATCTCAGGCAGAAAAGGCGCCCATGTCAAAGTGCTTGACCAAATCAGAAAGCAAGGTTACGTAAGGGTGCGGATTGACGGAGAAATGGCCGAGCTTTCCGACGATATTGAACTTGAAAAAAACAAAAAGCATTCCATTGAAGTAGTCATTGACCGGATCGTTGTCAAGGAAGGCGTTGCCGCCCGGCTTTCCGACTCGCTGGAAACCGCGCTCCGTTTAGGGGAAGGCCGTGTCATGATAGATGTCATCGGTCAGGAGGAGCTGATGTTCAGCGAGCATCACGCCTGTCCGCTGTGCGGTTTTTCTATCGGGGAGCTTGAACCCCGGCTGTTTTCATTTAACAGTCCGTTCGGCGCCTGTCCGACTTGCGACGGTCTCGGCTTGAAGCTGGAAGTGGACCCTGAGCTCGTCATCCCCAATCCCGAGCTGTCATTAAAGGAACACGCCATCGCGCCGTGGACGCCGATCAGTTCACAATATTATCCGCAGCTGCTTCAGGCGGTCTGCCGCCATTACGGCATTGATATGGAGACTCCGGTCAAAGACCTGCCGAAGCATCAGCTTGATAAAGTGCTGTACGGCAGCGGCAATGAACGGATCTACTTTAAATACGAGAATGATTTCGGACAAGTGCGCGAAAATGAAATTGAATTTGAAGGTGTGCTGCGCAATATTGAGAGACGGTATAAAGAGACAAGCTCCGATTATATCCGTGAACAGATGGAGCAGTACATGTCACAGAAATCGTGCCCGACGTGCAAAGGCTACCGGCTGAAGAAAGAAGCGCTTGCCGTTTTGGTCAACGGGCGTCATATCGGAACCATTACCGAACTTTCTGTCGGCGACGCGCTTGAATTTTTCAAAAACCTGACGCTGTCTGAGAAAGATATGCAGATTGCCGATTTAATTTTAAGAGAGATTGTGGAGCGGCTCAGCTTCTTAGATAAAGTCGGTCTTGATTACCTGACGCTGAGCCGGGCGGCGGGCACGCTGTCAGGCGGAGAAGCCCAGCGCATCAGGCTTGCGACGCAGATCGGCTCCCGTTTGTCAGGCGTCCTGTATATTCTTGATGAGCCGTCCATCGGCCTTCACCAGCGTGACAATGACCGTCTGATCAGCGCGCTGAAAAACATGAGGGATCTCGGCAACACACTGATTGTCGTTGAGCATGATGAGGATACGATGATGGCTGCCGATTATTTGATAGATATCGGTCCGGGCGCCGGCATTCACGGCGGCCGCGTCATATCGGCGGGGACGCCAGAAGAAGTGATGAATGATGCGGACTCTCTGACCGGACGCTATTTGTCAGGGGCTCAATTCATCCCGATGCCTCCGGAGAGAAGAAAGCCTGACGGCCGGTTCATTGAAATCAAAGGCGCTTCAGAAAACAACCTGAAAAAAGCGAACGCCAAATTCCCGCTCGGCACTTTTACGGCGGTGACAGGTGTGTCCGGTTCCGGAAAAAGCACGCTTGTGAATGAAATTCTGCATAAGGCGCTTGCGCAAAAGCTTCATAAAGCCAAAGCGAAACCGGGAAGCCATAAAGAAATCAAAGGCCTTGACCACCTTGATAAGGTGATCGACATCGACCAGGCGCCGATCGGCCGGACACCGAGATCAAATCCGGCAACTTATACGGGCGTGTTTGATGATATCCGCGATGTATTCGCGCAGACAAATGAAGCAAAGGTGCGCGGCTATAAAAAAGGCCGGTTCAGTTTTAATGTAAAAGGCGGGCGCTGTGAGGCCTGCCGCGGCGACGGCATCATCAAAATTGAGATGCATTTCCTTCCTGACGTGTACGTCCCGTGTGAAGTGTGCCACGGCAAACGTTACAACCGGGAGACGCTGGAGGTCACATACAAAGGAAAAAGCATTTCTGACGTTCTGGATATGACGGTGGAAGATGCTCTGTCTTTCTTTGAAAATATCCCGAAAATCAAACGCAAGCTTCAAACGCTTGCCGATGTCGGACTCGGGTATGTGACGCTCGGCCAGCCGGCGACGACGCTGTCAGGCGGAGAAGCGCAGCGCGTCAAGCTTGCTTCCGAATTGCATAAGCGTTCCACAGGCCGGACGCTGTATATTCTGGACGAACCGACGACAGGACTCCACGTTGATGATATCGCAAGGCTTTTGGTTGTGCTTCAAAGACTCGTCGATAACGGTGATACCGTTTTGGTCATTGAACACAATCTCGACATCATTAAAACGGCGGACTACATGGTAGACCTGGGACCTGAAGGCGGAGCGGGCGGCGGCACGATCGTAGCCTCCGGGACGCCTGAAGAAGTTGTCGAAGTGAAAGAATCATATACGGGCCGCTATCTGAAACCGGTAATGGAACGTGATAAAAAACGGATGAAAACATTGCTGGCTGAAAAAGAAACGGCAGCCACATAATAGATCAATAAAAACAGCCCAAAACTCACCGGTTTTGGGCTGTTGTGTTACAGGCTTTTTTCTGTTGGGGAAGCTGTCTGCTTAAATGCATTAAGTCCTGCAGAATATGGGTGCTGCTGCTGTCCAGCAGCACTTTTATATATTGGATATCATGGGAAATGGGAAGAGGGGCTGCTTTGATCTGTTCCAATTCAGCCAGCATTTCGCTGTTCATTCTTTTCTGTTCGCGAATTAAATTTAGAAGACTCTCTTCCGTTACTTGGGCGTTTTCGGGATCTTTCTCCATTTGTATGTCCTCCTTGCATACGGTCAGGCTTTGTTACATATTGTAATCGGTTCGGGGAAAAGATTCTATAGTGAAATCTCTGAAATCAAAAATTACGTATAACGAAGCATGTCCTTAGCATGAAAATGAAACCCGCCCATTCGTCATACGTATGTATAAGGAAGGGTTTTTACATCACGGCACAGGGAGTGTTTTTATTGAACCGAAATCAAGCGATTATCGCATCAATCTGTTATTTCAGCGTGTTTCTCGCGCCGCTCATTCTTCCGATTGTGGCTTACTTTGTCGTCGATGAAAAAGAGACGAAGCGGCATGCCATGCGCGCTCTGATTTCCCATATCATTCCGTTTGCGGGATTGCTGATTGTGACCGCGGGTGTTTGTTGTCGGCGGATTGATTACGGCTCAGGGGGAGAGTATGGTGCCCGTTTTTGTTATGATAACAGGAGCAGCTGTTTATTTTCTGATCCTCATCGGAATGGTCATTTGGAATATCGTGCAGGGAATTAAGGTGTTACGCCAGGTGTAAGAAAAGTCGGGGGAGGCGTTTTGTATGAAACAGGAGAAAGAACGGATTTTAAAGCTTGTGGAAGACGGCATGCTGACGGCGCAGGAAGCACTGACGCTCATTGAAAAACTGGATCATGAATATAAAGAAAAAGAAGAGCAGATCACCGCATTATCTGCGGAGGTCCAGGAACCTGCGGAAGATTTCGAAAGCGGGGCAAAAGGAAGCCAAAAGCCGTCGCTCGGGGCGAAGCTGTTCGACTGGATTGATTCTGCCGTCAAAAAAGTGAAGGAAGCGGATCTTGATCTGAATTTCGGCCACGCACACGAAGTGCAGCATATTTTTCAATTTAAAGACAGTGAATTCTCGGCCATTGATATGCAGATTGCAAACGGCAGCGTCAATATCGTGCCGTGGGCGGATGAAGATATCAGAGCGGAGTGCCAGGCGAAAGTGTACCGGGCGGACAGTCAGGAGGCGGCGCGCACCGCATTTCTTCAGCACATTGAGTGTGAAGTGAAGGGCAATAAGTTTTTTGTCCGCACGGAAAAGAAAACGATGAAAACCAATGTCACGCTTTATGTTCCCCAGAAAGAGTACGATAAGATAAGAGTGAAGCTGTTTAACGGACCGATCAGAGGGGAACATTTACATGTAAAAGAATTCTCGGCGAAAACCACAAACGGCGTTCTGTCATTCTCTCATTTGACGGCTGATAAAGCGTCGGCGGAAACGGCTAACGGACAAATCAAGCTGGCCGGACATCAATGCGGCGCGATTGAAGCGGAAACGATCAACGGCTTGATTGATTTGCGCGGATCGAGTGAATCCATTGACGTTCAAAGCTTTAACGGCAATATCATGCTTACCGTGACAGCGCCGCACTGCCGCTCCATCTACACGAAAACGACGACGGGAAACGTGGATATCGCTCTGCCTGATGATTCGGCGGTGAAAGCGGAGCTGAAAAGCAATCTCGGCTCTCTCAGCCATGAGCTGATTGATGCGGAAATTTTAAAGGAAAAGAATGATACCATTCAAAAAGAACTGATGCTGGCATCAAATCAAGGCCATGATCAGCATCTCTCGATTTTCTCAGAATCGTTAACAGGAGCCATTAAGCTCAAGCATACTCAGAGGTGATTGGATGAAAAGACTTTACCGTTCAGAAAAAAACCGTAAAATCGCCGGCGTCGTCGGCGGTTTGGCGGAGTACGTCAATATGGATGCGTCGCTTTTGCGCATTATCACCGTTGTATTAGCGCTTGTCACGAGCGGAATCGTGCCGATTGTATATATTATCTGGTGTTTTGTTGTACCTTTAGAAGGAGATTTGAAATAAATGATCAAATGGGCAGTCAGCATTTTAGTAAATGCTTTATTATTAATCGTTATCGCGGGATATTTTGATTCCGTCCATATCAGCAGTATCGGAGCGGCTGTCATCGCCAGTGTGATTCTTTCTGTGTTAAATGTGCTGATCAAACCGATCATCGTCATATTGACATTGCCTGTCACGGTTGTGACCCTCGGCCTCTTTCTGTTTGTCATCAACGCCATTACGTTAATGATGACCGCAGCCTTGATGGGAGACAGCTTTCAGATTGACGGGTTCGGCACCGCCATTTGGGCGTCTGTCGTGCTGTCCGTTTTCCACTTGCTGATCCAAAAAGGCATATTGGAGCCGCTTAGAAAAAGGTAAAAAACGAGCTGTCCCGAGAGGGCAGCTTTTTTATGTGTGATTTACATAAGCGGCAGCCTCCTGACGCAACATAATGTATAGGGAGGTAATGAGATGAAACTTGTGATGACGCTCTTTTTTCTGATTGGTTTGCTTTGTGTGAGTCCTTCTGCGGATGCGGCGCGCAAAGAATCGGCAATCCCCGTGAATCAGCAGGAATTCGGACAGCCGCCTCATTACATACCGCTTCTGGAGAATCCTCCCCAAATCGAAGTAAAGGCGGAAATGAAAAGAAACCTGTTCATACAGGCTCATGTACGGAATGCTGACTATCAAGCGTTTTCGGCGTTTCTTTTTTATAAACAAAGCAATGAGCTTGGGTTTAAAATGGTGCCGATGGAGCCCGCGCCAGGCGCAATCCGGCTGTTTACGGCCCAGATTTCAAAACGGGATATCTGGAATGGAGAATTGGAATATTACCTCGTTTTCACCAACGGCAGACAGCGGGCGGAATCGGAGAAAAAGCGGCTGAAGCTGGACGGCTATCAAGCTGATTTGAATCATATTCCCGAGCTGATGATTACGGAGCTTGCGGTTGATACGAAAAATGAAGACGGCGCTGATGCCTATGAATTTATCGAGGTGTATAACACGACGGACAGACCCATTCATTTTAAAGACTATCACATCCGCTACCGCTATCCGAAGGAAGGGCCGGAATCAGACATGATATGGAGGCCGAAAGAAGATACCGTCATTCCGTCAGGCGGGACTTACGTGTTTTGGCTGAGGCGCGCCGCATCAGAACTGACGATAGATGATTTCAACCGCTATTACGGGACACGCCTGAAGGAGGGAAAACATCTCGCCGTCATCGAAGGGACGGACGGAATATCCAACGGCCGCCCGCGTACGGTGGTGCTGTCGGCAAATACCGGCAAGGATATCGCCTCAGCGCAATACCGGAAACACGCTTTCCGCCGGCTGACTTCTTTGCTGTACAAATATCCGCTGAACGGAACGGGAGAATTGCTGAAGATCTCCACGAGCGAGCATAAGCCGTCACCGGGCTCCGTTTTTCAGGCGCAGATCCCGCAGCAGAAAAGGGTGATAAAACCCGACAAGGAAAAACCGGTCATCGAAGACCTTACAGACAGAAAGCCCGTCCGGCCCGCTGAAAGCATTGAATTAAAGGCTGACATAAAAGACAAAAACCTTGTCAAAACAGCCGCGTTTTATTACCGGACCAATGAGAAAAAACCATTCAAACGAATTCTGGCCGAAAAAGACCGCAACGACAGCTTATACCATCACATTCTTTATTCCCCGGAGCTGCTCGGCCAGGATCAGCTTGAGTATTATATCGCAGCCAGTGATGGAGAAAATGAAGCAAAAACGCCCGTCAAAATGATTGACATTGAACAGACGAGCAAATCACACGGACTCAGAATGAATGTTGAATCCGAAGATACGATATCCGGCACCTATCTGCTCAAAGCGACTTCCGACGTCAGCGCCGATAAGATCAAGCTGTGGATTGACGGCAAGCGGCAGGAGACCCGGCCGGCGCTGGAAAAAGGGGTCTATTTCGCCTTCGATGCCCGGAAAACGAATCTTTATTTTCAAAACACCGTCATAATGGAAAATGAGGTGCTGCACATTTTTGACGATCCGTCTCACCGCTACAGAACGCACTCGGTTCTCCTTCCGGAACGTCTGCTGCAAAAAGGGGGCAAAACGCAGAAAGTATCCATCCGTTCGGGCTCAAAGGTTTCTCCGTATGATACGGGAGAGAATCGGGATGATTTTGTCGTGAAACATGCCCGTCTGGTGCTTTCGGACGGAACGGTGATCAAAGACGGGAAGACGGATCCGGCTGAGCAGCTGTTTATCGGTGACGGCAGGCGGGCGAATCAGCAGAAGACCTTCTCATTCAGCCTGCCGGATCATTTGTTTACGTCACGGCTGCTGCCGTGGAACACGGCGAAGCTTTCTGAAGGCTATCACCATATTTTTGTTAGCGACGGGGAGGAGCAGCTGAGCCAATCTGTGCGGGTGGACAATACGGGGCCGAAGATTGTCCCGGGTATCAAAGAAGGCGCGGCGCTGAAAGGTAATGTTGAGCTGAATGCGGACATCCGTGACAAATGGAGCAAAGTGGAAGAGGTCAAAGCGTTTTTGGACGGAGAAAGCATTACGCTCCCCCATCACACGTCATCAGCCGATCTCAAGCCCGGAAAACATACCCTTACCATCATTGCGGCAGACCTTGCCGGAAATGAAACAACGTCCGTCCGCACCTTCCATATCAAACGGGAGGAGCCGAACCAGCCGGAGCTTGCCGATCAAAAAATCGGCGCCCACAAAGCAAAGCTGTCCGTCCGGGTAAAAGACCCGACGAAGGATGACATGAATGTATCATTTTATCGCGGCTTCCGTTATACCGCGCGGAATCCGGGCAGCGTGAAAGTGTATAAACACGCCTCATTAACGGAACCGCCGAGGGGCATAAAAGAAAATGAAATGCCGTTTACCCTGCCGGAAATGAACCGCATCTCGGCAAATGACGGAAAAACCGTTTCGGCGGAAAGTATGGAGCGTTTTCCTTATCACCGGTTCGAAGTCTCCGTTGACCCGTCTATCGACGAAACGGATCTGGCCGAGGCGGTCTGGAAAGGAAGCTCTCTGCCCGGCCGAAAGGTAACCATGTATATTTGGAATTACCGGACAAGCCGCTGGCAGGAGGCGGACAGCGTCCTTGCCAAAGATAAAAAGCCGTTTACACTAAAAGCCGCCGTTTCCGCAGCGGATGTGGTGAAGAACTCAAAAATGAATGTCATCGTGCAGGATCAAATACCGGCGAAAGGCAATTACACGTTTGTCTGGATGTCGGATACACAGTATTACGCACAAGGGCACCCGCACATTTTTGACAAAATGACGGAGTGGATCAAAGAAAATAAGGAAAAGCACAATATTAAATATGTCTTTCATACCGGTGATATCGTCGATGATTCAATGGTGATGAAACAGTGGAAAAACGCCGATCACTCCATGCGGACGCTTGACAAGGCGGGGATTCCGTACGGAGTGCTTGCAGGCAATCACGACGTCGGCCATAAAGACGGCACATACCGAACATTCGGGGATTTCTTCGGGAGCCGCCGGTTTGAACAGAACATGCATTACGGCGGATCATACAAAAATAACCGCGGGCATTATGATCTGCTGTCGGCAAGCGGGAACGATTTTATTATGATTTATATGGGCTGGGGCATTGCGGAACAAGAGATTGACTGGATCAATCAAGTGCTAAAGAGGTATCCGGACCGAACCGCCATCTTATGCTTTCATGAGTACTTGCTTGTGAGCGGAAATCGAAGCCCGATCGGGGAAACGATCTATCGAAAAGTCGTCAAGCCGAATCGCAATGTGGCGATGGTATTAAGCGGCCATTACCATAACGCCATGAAAAAAACCGATGCGCTTGACGATGACGGGGACGGAAAACCGGACCGCCTCGTCCACCAAATTCTGACCGACTACCAGGACGGTCCGGAAGGGGGGCAGGGCTTTATGCGCATGATGCAATTCGATCAGGCCGCCAATCAGGTTCACATGTTCTCCTACTCGCCGTACACGGATGACATCAATTACTATGACACCGATCTGTTCGCTGATAAAGACGAATTCTCAGCAGAAATGGATTTACAGCCGAAGAGGAAAAGGGTAGCGACCGATTATTTTGAATGCAACGTCTATACGAACGAACTGCTCGGTCATAAAAAACACGTAAAAAGCGGAAAAACCGCAAATTGGGTCTGGGACGGCCTGCAGCCTGATTCCGTTTATTACTGGTACACCGTTGTTAAGGACCCGTACAACGGCAAAACAATATCACCGTTGTGGATGTTCAAAACGGGAAATACGCCGTATCGCCCGGCTCCGGATCAGTTTGATTTCAGGCATGCCTCAAACCCATAACGAAAAAAATACAGCCTGCTGATCGCTCAGAAGAAAATCTGACGGTCAGCAGGATTTTTTCTGTACGTAAATGGCGGCGTCCTGCTGTGATAAGTGCTTTTGACTTTTTTAGGTCCCTTTTCTATACTAAAATCGATTGGTTTTCGTAATATGCAGGAGGAAACATAATGAACAGTAAAACCGGGACAAAAGAAAGAATTATTCAAACCTCTGCATATCTTTTTCAGATTCAGGGATACCATGCGACTGGTTTGAATCAAATTATAAAAGAGAGCGGAGCACCCAGAGGGTCTGTGTATCATCACTTTCCAAACGGAAAAGCAGAACTCGCCATTGCGGCGATCAAATATACGGGAAGATGCGTAGAAAAGCAAATACAGAATAGTATGTCTCAATTCGCGGACCCTATAGAAGCGATTCAGCACTTTATTCATGTAACGGCTGAACAGTTTAATGATCCGCAGAATATTGAGGGCGTGCCGGTTGGATTGCTGGCGGGTGAGACCGCTCTGATCAATGAAACGTTAAGATGCACATGTGTTGAGGTGTTCAAGAAGTGGACGGATGTGTTTGCGGCAAAATTTCTTGAGCATGGGTTTGAACAAGAGGAAGCGGAGAAGCTCGGGGTGACAATCAACTCGATGATTGAAGGCGCAATCATGTTTTCACTGGCTCATAAAAACAAAGAACCGCTGCTGCTGGTTTCAAAGCAGGTTCCGTATATTGTCCAAAACAGAGGGTAGCATTTTATTACTCTTTTCTTTATAAAAATAGATACCAGAACCACAGCCTCTCCATTTTGACAGAGTCATAGAGAACATTCACCGGCTTGATTTGAAAATGGCAGATCAAAAAACATCTCCAACCCGTAACGGTTGGAGATGTTTCATTTCACCCTGTCCATATAATGCACGAATGTGTAGCGGTCGCCTCTGTAGGCGGATTTGACGTGCTCAAAGGCAGTGCCGTCCTGCAGATAAGTGGTCCGCTTGATATAGAGGACGGGGGCGCCGGGCTGGATACCGAGCAGCTCAGCTTCTTCCTCGGAAGCGGCTCCCGGTTCAAGCTCTTGTTTTGCCCGTGAGATCGGCATCTGATTGTACGCTTCAATATGCTCATACATGGATGATTGAAAATGAGAGGCGTCCAGTTTTCCCGCTTTGTCAAACGGAATGTACGAGGCTTCAATCGCCATCGGGATATCATTCGCCAGCCGGACGCGGATGATTTTATGAAGCGTTGCCGGATAGCCGCATCCCAGGATAGAAGATAATTCTTCCGTCGCCTGAATCAGCTGGTATTCGGCAAGTCTGCTCCCCGGCTTCATGCCCCGGCTTCTCATATCTTCCGTAAAACTTGTCAGCCCTTGAAGCGGCTGTTCCATCTTCAGTTTGCTGACGAACGTTCCCCGGCCTTTCTGCCTGTATAAAAATCCTTCATTCACCAGATTGGAAAGCGCCTGGCGCACCGTCATTCGGCTGATGCCGAATTGTTCGGCGTATTCCCGCTCCGACGGAAGCAGCGCATCCGCTTTCAGCTCGCCGTTTTTGATTTGTGTTTTTAATTGTTCCATAATCTGAAAGTAAATCGGAATCGGAGATTGTTTATCAATCTGCATAGGTCAAATCCTTTCAATCGCCGCCCGCAGCCTTTTCATCAATCAAGACCGTCACATCCGGATGCGCGTGCAGGGCGGAGGCGGGGAATGCTTCGCTGATGCGCCCGTCCAGAAGCTGCTTCACCGCTTGGGCTTTGCTTTTTCCGGATGCCATGATCAAAATCCGTTTGCCGGACAAAATCGTCCCGATCCCCATTGTCAGGGCTTTTACAGGGACTTGATCAATTGACGGAAAGTACCGCGCATTCGCCTGTCTTGTCTCTTCATTCAGCTCAACGACATGGGTTCGGGATTCAAATGGCGTCCCGGGTTCATTAAAGCCGATATGGCCGTTGTGTCCGATGCCTAAAAGCTGTATATCCGCTCCGCCGAGTGTTTGAATCAATCGGTCATATCGTCCGCATTCGGCATCAAGATCGTCTGCCCGTCCGTCAGGGAGAAAGCGGCGGTCCTTTCGGCTGTCGATATGTGCAAAAAAATGTGTATTCATATAATAATGATAGCTGTTTTTGTCCTCGGGAGAAAGCCCGGCGTATTCATCAAGGTTGATCGTCGTGACATTCCGGAATGACAAGTCTTCTGAGCGGTGCATCCGCACAAGTTCTTTGTATACGCCTTCAGGGGTGCCTCCCGTCGCAAGGCCGAGAACGGCATCCGGCTTTTGTTTCACTGTTTCAGCGATAATCGCTGCGGCTTTTTCACTTAATTCTTCATAATGTCTGCATGTGATAACGTTCATGTCCAATCAGCCTCCCTTGAGATATATGCGGTGTTTCCGCGGCAAATCGTGGCCAGCACGCCGCACTGTCCGTCCGTCAGAACAACGTCGGCGTCTTTTCCTTCGGCGATGCTTCCTTTACGGTCGAATATGCCGAGGCGGCGGGCCGCATTTGCCGATGTCATATTTGCTATATCCAGCCATGAGCAGTTTGTAAACCTGCGCATGAGCGCCGCGCCTTCATTCATTTTTAAAATGGAACCGGCCAGCGTCCCGTCAGAGAGAAGCGCCGTGTCCCCGCGAACGGTGACTTTTTGTCCGCCGAATTCGTATTCTCCGTCCTTAAGCCCTTTTGCCCGCATGGAGTCTGTTATCATGATCAGGTTTTTGCTTCCTTTCGCCAAATAGGCAAGCTTAACGGCCAAAGGATGGGAATGAATGCCGTCAGTGATCAGCTCCGCCGTGATGCGGCCGCAGGCGAGAGCCGTACCGATGCCCCCCGGCTCACGATGATGAAAGGAGCTCATGGCGTTGAAGAGGTGCGTCATATGCACCGCCCCGGCATCCGCCGCTTTTTGTAAAAGCTCGGCTCCCGCGTCTGTGTGTCCCATTGACGGGATGATGTTTTGGTCTTTTAAATAACGGATCAGGCTGAAATCAGGATCTTCTTCCGGTGCAAGCGTCACGATTTTAATCAGACCTCCGGAGAGACGCTCCCATTTCTGAAAGAGCCCGGCATCAGCAGGAGTAATCCATTGTTTCGGCTGTGCTCCCGCCTTTTTCGGAGAGACAAACGGTCCTTCTAAATGAATGCCGATCAACTCAGCGCCTTTTTGGGCCTGCGGTGAGGAGTCCGTCCATTCCTTGGCGTTGACGAGCGCTTTTTCAATGTTTTCGTGCTGCTGTGTGATCGTTGTCGCTAAAAAAGAGGTTGTTCCTTCTTCGGGCAGCCGGGCGGACATTGTATCAAGAGCTGCAACATCAGCATCCATCGTATCCGCGCCGTATCCGCCGTGAATATGAATATCAATCATTCCGGGAAGCGCATACGAGCCCGCGGGCGCCTTCCATTCCTTCTCATACGTTTCTTGCGGTCTTGTTTTCCCCGCGTAAGAAATGATGCCGTCCTTTATACCGAGAAAACCGTTTCGGATGATTTCTTCTTCTGTTACGATGTCCGCACCGCTGATTAACAAGCTTTCAGCCACTTTAAAACACGCCTTTCTGGTTAGTTGTTAGTTTTATTTTACTCTTTTTCAGACTAGTTATCTAGACCAGTTATGCCGGAATTGTATAAATCTGTTTTGGTTCAGACGGTAAAGTGATAAAATATAACTGTTCAAAGCTCGGAACATCCCAGAACAGGAGGAACATATCTTGGCAAAGGTTCGGACCAAAGACGTAATGGAGCAGTTCCATTTAGAATTGATCAGCGGAGAAGAAGGGATTAACCGCCCGATTACGATGAGTGATTTATCACGGCCCGGTATTGAAATCGCCGGTTATTTTACATATTACCCGAGAGAACGGGTGCAGCTTTTAGGAAAAACGGAGCTGTCATTTTTCGATCAGCTTCCCGAGGAAGATAAGAAACAGCGGATGAAATCGCTGTGCACCGATGTGACGCCGGCTATCATACTTTCCAGAGATATGCCGATCCCGCCGGAGCTTGTAGAAGCTTCCGAGCAAAACGGCGTGCCTGTGCTCAGATCCCCTCTGAAAACAACCAGGCTGTCAAGCAGGCTGACGAATTTTCTTGAGAGCCGTCTCGCGCCGACAACGGCCATTCACGGCGTGCTTGTGGATATATACGGCGTCGGCGTGCTCATTACGGGAAAAAGCGGCGTCGGTAAAAGTGAAACGGCGCTGGAGCTTGTCAAACGAGGCCATCGTCTTGTCGCGGATGACTGCGTTGAAATCAGGCAGGAGGATCAGGATACCCTTGTCGGGAACGCGCCTGATCTGATTGAGCATCTGCTCGAAATCAGGGGTCTCGGCATTATAAATGTCATGACGCTGTTCGGAGCGGGCGCCGTCAGAAGCAATAAAAGAATTACAATCGTCATGGACCTTGAGCTTTGGGAGCAAGGGAAGCAATACGACCGTCTCGGACTTGAAGAAGAAAAAATGAAAATCATTGATACGGAAATTACAAAACTGACCATTCCAGTCCGCCCTGGGCGAAATCTCGCCGTTATTATCGAAGTTGCGGCGATGAACTTCAGATTGAAGCGGATGGGCTTAAATGCTGCCGAGCAATTTACGAATAAGCTGGCGGATGTCATTGAAGACGGCGAACAAGACGAATAGGAGTTGGCAATAATATGAACGAAGCAGGAACACCAATCAATCCGATTGCCTTGCAGCTCGGGCCTTTATCCGTGCACTGGTACGGGATCATTATCGGCGCGGGTGCGTTATTAGGGCTTTGGATGGCCATGAGGGAGAGTGAAAAGCGGGGGCTGAAAAAGGACATTTTTATTGATCTTGTTCTTTTCGCCATCCCGATCGCAATCATTTGCGCACGGGCATACTATGTGCTTTTCGAGTGGAGCTATTACTCGGAACACCCCGGGGAAATCATTAAAACCTGGAAAGGCGGCATCGCGATTCACGGCGGATTGATCGGCGCGATCGCGACGGGAATCGTCTTTTCAAAAGTAAGAGGCATCTCATTCTGGAAGCTGGCGGATATTGCCGCGCCGAGTATTCTGCTCGGCCAGGCCATCGGGCGCTGGGGGAACTTTATCAACCAGGAGGCTCACGGTGAAGCGGTCAGCCGGTCATTTTTGGAAAGTCTGCATCTTCCGGATTTCATCATTAATCAGATGTACATAGACGGACAATATTATCACCCGACGTTTTTGTATGAATCGCTGTGGAGTTTTGCGGGCGTCGTGATTCTGCTTCTGCTCCGCCGCGTGAACCTGCGCAGGGGCAATCTGTTTTTGACGTATGTGATCTGGTATTCGATCGGCAGATACTTTATTGAGGGAATGCGGACGGACAGCCTGATGCTTACGAGCCAGCTTCGGATCGCGCAGGTCATTTCCATTGTGCTGATTGTACTTGCGATTATTTTAATGATTTTCAGACGCATGAAGGGGTATGCCGATAAGCGGTATGCTGATACGGACTGACGCCTGAAATCGGAAAGGACATAAGATGACTGATAAACGTGTAACCGCCATTTTATTTGATCTCGACGGCACGCTGATTGACACGAATGAACTGATTATCGCTTCTTACCTTCATACGCTTGATCATTATTGCCCGGGGCAGTTTAAAAGGGAAGATGTGCTTCCATTTATCGGCCCGCCTCTGTATGAAACGTTTTCAGGCATTAATGCTGAAAAGTGCGATGAGATGATCTGCATGTACAGAGCATTCAACCATGAAAAGCACGATGAACTCGTCACGGAGTACGAAACGGTTTATGAAACGCTGGATGAATTGAAAAAAGCGGGCTATCAGCTTGGTATTGTCACCACAAAGCTGAGGGATACAGTCAATATGGGATTGAAGCTGACAGGCATCGGGGCGTTTTTCGATACTGTCGTCACGCTTGATGATGTTAAGCACCCGAAGCCTGACCCCGAACCTGTGCGGCTTGCTCTCAGCCGGCTTGGGTGCGATCCGTCGGAAGCCATAATGGTCGGTGACAATTATCACGATGTCATGGCGGGAAAAAACGCCGGCACGAAAACAGCCGGCGTCGCGTGGACGATTAAAGGCGCACAGACGCTTTCCGCCTATGAACCCGATTATATGCTCGAGAAAATGAGTGATTTATTGCACATCACCGGAGTGAAGTAATCCGTGAGAAAAACAGACCGCCATCCGGCTTCAGGTGCAAATTCATTGTGGCATGTTTATCAGACGGTTCCCTTTCTGAAGGTGATGAAAAATTTCATCATCATTCAGATCGCAAGGTATACGCCGTTTTTAAGCGTGAAAAACTGGCTGTATCGAACCTTTTTGAAAATGAATGTCGGAAAACAGACGTCATTCGCGCTGATGGTGATGCCGGATATCATGTTTCCCGAAAAAATCACTGTCGGAAAAAACAGCATCATCGGCTACAATACGACGATTTTGGCTCATGAATATTTAATACATGAGTACCGGACCGGTGATGTCACAATCGGTGACGAGGTAATGATCGGGGCAAACACAACGATTCTGCCCGGCGTCACCATCGGGAGCGGAGCCGTTGTATCAGCCGGCACGCTGGTGCATAAAGATGTCCCGGCCGGGGCGTTTGTCGGAGGAAATCCGATGAAGCTGATCTATACGCACGAAGAAATGAAAAAACGAATGGAAAACCCCGCTGATTAACGTCAGCGGGGTTTTTTTATGACTTGATCACAATGGCCTGGCTGCCCATCTGCTTCCAGGCTTTTTCAAAGTCAGATCGGTTTGTTTTTCTGTTTTTATAGCCGTAAGGATCATTAACGTATACATAATCGTGATCATAACCGGTAACGGCTACGCTATGCATGCTGAACGTAATGTCGATTTTTCCGTTCGGCGTATTCCAAGTCTGCATATTATCAACCGGCTTAAAGGATGTGGTGGTAATCACCCAGACCGGCCGCCCTTTTTCAAGCTGGCGGTACACTGAAGAAATGTCTTTTCCCGTCAGATCGTATACTTTGTTTCCCGCATATTCTTTGGCGAGTTTATCAATCGGCTCATGATAAACGCCTAAACCCGGGCCGTTTTCCATATCTCCGGCAAATCCTTCATTCGGATCTCCCTTCAGCCCGCTGCTGTATGTGAGCGGAACTTTATTGATTTTATCCGCCAATGTATTTTTTGATACATGATATCCGGCATTGTTCAAAATCATAGCAAGGCTTGTCACCTCACAGCCATTGTACAGTCTGGGAGAATCCATCTGTCTGTACAGAACGACATTCAGCGGTGACGCGCTCCCTTTTAACGGTGTTTTCTCATCAGGCTCGTCGGACTGCTGATTAAAAAAATTCAAATGAATATCGTTTGTATAGATGTTATACCCGAGATAGACAAGGATGGCTGTCAGAATCAGCACACATAATGTTCCAAGCGTCTTCATTATTACTCTCCCTTGTTTCTGATGAAGCTATTCTATGTATTATAGCACTTCTGCTCAATATGATTCGATCGTTCCGATATGTTTACAGGTTTGTTCATTCTTTAGCCATGTTTATGGAAAAGAATAGGCGGACATTGGGCGTTGCAATTCATTCTTTTATCTGCTAACATATTATCATATTAGCGAACTAAAGTATTCGGAATTTTCCTTCAGACAAAGCGGAGGTGTAAAAGGCAAATGTTTATGTTTGAGAAACCGCATGGCATGAGAGATACGCTGCCCGGTTTATACGAAGCCAAGAAAAAAGTCCGTTCCACACTGACGGATTTAATTGATAAATGGGGTTATCAGTTTATGGAGACGCCGACCCTTGAATTTTATGAAACAGTAGGCGTCCAGTCAGCCATTGAAGAACAGCAGCTGTTTAAGCTTCTCGATCAGGACGGGAAAACGCTTGTGCTTCGGCCTGATATGACCGGACCGATTGCCAGGGTGGCGGCGTCTAAGCTGCACAAACACAATCATCCGCTCAGAGCGGGGTACGCGGCAAGCGTCTATCGCGCTCAAGAGCGGGAAGGCGGACGTCCGGCCGAATTCGAACAGGTCGGCGCGGAGCTGATCGGCGACGGATCAACAAGCGCGGACGCCGAGGTGATTGCGCTGGCGGCCGGCGCTTTGAAAAACGCGGGATTGCACCGGTTTAAAATCGCGATCGGCCATGCCGGACTCGCTGATGAGCTGTTTGTCGAGGTTCTGGGCAATGCTGAGCGGGCGGATGTTCTGCGGCGCTTTCTCTTTGAGAAGAATTACGTGGGATACAGGGAACATGTCAAATCGCTTCCGCTTTCGTCAATAGACAAAAGCCGGTTGCTGGCACTTCTGGAATTGCGAGGCGGGAAAGAGATCTGCGCCAAGGCGGAGGAGATCATCGGCATCTCCGGACAAAGCTTGATTCAGGAGCTGGAAGACCTGTGGGACATTCTTGAGGATTACGGATGTGCCGAGCATATTCGCCTTGATCTGAATATGGTAAGCCATATGAGTTATTACACGGGAATTTTATTCGAAGTGTATGCGGCAAATGTCGGTTTTGTCATCGGAAGCGGCGGACGCTATAACAATCTTCTCGGCCATTTCGGCAGTCCCGCTCCCGCCACGGGTTTCGGGCTCCGTATCGACAGGCTGATTGAAGCGCTCGGCATCCAGGAAGAAACTAGTGAAGCGGACGCCGTGATTTTCAGCAAGGAGCAGCGGGCGCAGGCCATTTTATTCGCGGAGGAAGAAAGGGCGAGAGGCAGAAAAGTCGTCCTGCAGGATCTGGCGGGCATTGAAAATATCGATCATATGACAAAATCATTTGCAAACGTCACATACTTTATCGGTGCCAGAAAGGAAGAGCAGAATGGGTAAGGTACTCACAATGGCAATGCCAAAAGGACGGATATTCGAAGAAGCGGCCGGGTTGCTTCGGCAGGCCGGGTACAGGCTGCCCGAGGAGTTTGAAGAATCGAGAAAGCTGATCATTGACGTTCCTGAAGAAAATCTCCGCTTTATTCTGGCAAAGCCGATGGATGTGACGACTTATGTCGAGCATGGCGTCGCTGATGCCGGTATTGCCGGAAAGGATGTCATGCTTGAGGAAGAGCGTGACGTGTATGAGGTGCTCGATCTGAAAATCAGCAAATGCCATCTCGCCGTTGCGGGGCTTCCAGGAGCGGATTGGAACGGAGTCGCCCCGAGGATTGCGACGAAATATCCGAATGTTGCGTCAAGTTATTTCAGAGAGCAGGGCGAGCAGGTGGAAATCATTAAGCTGAACGGTTCGATTGAATTGGCGCCTTTAATCGGGCTTGCTGACAGAATCGTAGATATCGTATCAACCGGGCGGACATTAAAAGAAAACGGTCTCGTTGAATCAGAACATATTTGTGACATCACATCGCGTTTTATCGTCAATCCGGTCAGCTACCGCATGAAGGATGATGTAATCGACGAAATGGCGGCCAGGCTGGCCAGGGTTGTGGAAGGAGAAACGGCACAATGAAAATAACGGCAGTAAAAAGAAGCGAGCGGTTCTCACTGAAGCGTTCCATCGACAGCGGAACCGAAGAGCAGCGGAAAACCGTCAGGGGGATTATTGAAGACGTCAGACAAAACGGTGACAAAGCCGTTTTGGCCTATACAAAAACATTTGACGGCATCAGCCTGAACCAAATGGCCGTGAGCGCAGAAGAAATCGCCGAGGCGTACCGTCTGCTTGATGATCAGCTGCTGGAAGTGATCAGGCAGGCGATTGCCAATATTAAAGAATATCACGAACGCCAGCTGCAATCTTCTTGGTTTTACCATCGCGAAGACGGCACGATGCTCGGGCAGAAAATAACGGCGCTCGATTCCGCGGGCGTATACGTGCCGGGCGGGACAGCCGCTTATCCGTCTTCCGTTTTAATGAATGTCATCCCCGCTCTCGCTGCGGGAGTGGAACGGATCGTTCTCGTCAGTCCTCCGGGAAAAGACGGCCGCCTTTCGCCGGGCGTTCTGGCGGCGGCGTCTGAGCTCGGCATAAAGGAAATTTACAAAGCGGGAGGCGCGCAGGCGATTGCCGCGCTCGCTTACGGAACCGAAACGATACAGCCTGTTGATAAGATCACGGGCCCCGGCAATATATTTGTAGCACTCGCGAAGCGCGAAGTCTTCGGCGTTGTGGATATTGACATGATTGCCGGGCCCAGTGAAATCGTGGTCCTTGCAGACGATACGGCGGTGCCCAAAGAAGTCGCCGCTGACCTGCTTTCACAGGCCGAACACGATACGCTCAGCTCAAGCGTGCTTGTCACCGACTCACGGAAGCTTGCCGAAGCCGTATCAGATGAGGTGAATAAACAGCTTCAGACGCTGCCGCGCAAAGAAATCGCCGAAGCGTCGATCAGGGATCACGGCCGCATTTATATCGCGGAATCGATGGAAGATGCAGTGGACACGGTGAATGCGCTGGCGCCCGAGCATTTAGAAATCATGACGCATTCGCCGGAGGCTTTGCTTGGAAGCATCAGACACGCGGGGGCGATTTTCTTAGGGCGATACAGCGCTGAACCGGTCGGCGATTATTTTGCCGGACCGAATCACGTTTTGCCGACAAACGGAACGGCGCGGTTTTCAAGCCCGTTGAATGTAACAGATTTTCAAAAGAAATCGAGCATCATCTCATACAGCCGGAAGGCATTTGAAACGCACGCGGACAGCATTTCCGCCTTCGCGAGACTGGAAGGGCTTGAAGCGCACGCAAGATCGATTGAAGCGAGAAACGGAGGAATGACCGATGAGAAAAGCGGAACGCGCCAGAACAACAAATGAGACCGATATTAAGCTGGCTTTCGAAATAGACGGAGAAGGAAAAGCCGACATCAGCACGGATGTGCCGTTTATGACTCATATGCTTGATTTGTTCACAAAGCACGGGCAATTCAATTTAACTGTTGACGCAAAAGGCGATACGGAGATAGATGATCACCACACGACTGAAGACATCGGCATCTGCTTAGGGCAGGCTTTTTTGGAGGCGCTCGGTGATAAAAAAGGCATCAAACGGTACGGATCAGCGCTAGTACCGATGGACGAAGCGCTCGCCCAAGTCGCCGTAGACCTGAGCAACCGGCCGCACCTTGAGATGCGCGCTGCATTTCCGCAAGCGAAAGTCGGAACGTTTGATACCGAGCTGGTACATGAATTCTTATGGAAACTGGCGCTGGAAGCGAGAATGAATCTGCACGTCATCGTTCATTACGGCACGAATACGCATCATATGATAGAAGCCGTGTTTAAGGCGCTTGGCAGAGCGCTGGACGAAGCGTCATCCATTGATCCGCGCGTCAAGGGTGTGCCGTCTACGAAAGGAATGCTGTAAATGATCGGTGTAATTGATTACGGTATGGGCAATTTATTCAGCGTGTCGAAGGCGCTGGAACGCGTCGGCGTCCCGTATGTCGTATCAGACCGGCCGGAAGAGCTTGAAAAAGCGGATGCTTTTATTCTCCCCGGTGTCGGATCATTCAGTGACGCCATGGACAATTTACGCAGCGCGAAGCTTGATCAATTCGTACACCGTATGGTTGACGAGGGTAAGCTGCTCCTAGGCATCTGCCTCGGCATGCAGCTCATTTTCGAAGAAAGCACCGAAAACGGCTCTGCAAAAGGACTCGGTTTATTAGCCGGAAAAGCTGTGAGACTCAAAGACAGAGATGCCGAAGGAAACAAGCTGAAGGTGCCGCATATGGGCTGGAACCGGCTGACGTTTCACCAAACGTCTCCTTTGCTTTCGGAAGCGGAAGAAGGCTTCGTTTACTTTGTCCATTCCTATTATATAGACGGGATGGAAGACGGCGATCTTCTGGCAAGCGCTGAGTACGGCGTTCGTGTTCCGGCGGTCGTCGGGAAACGCAATGTCTTCGGTGCACAGTTTCACCCGGAAAAAAGCGGTACGGCCGGAATGGCGATCTTAACGCAATTTACAAAAATGGCAGCGGAACAGAAGGTGAAGAAATGAACGCTTTTACATTATATCCGGCAATCGATATGAGAAACGGCAAATGCGTCCGCCTCATCCAAGGCGATTACGGCAAGGAAACGATATACGGTGACTCTCCTTTAGACATGGCGGCGCAATTTGCACAAGAAGGCGCCGAATGGATTCATCTCGTGGATCTTGACGGCGCGAAAGCAGGCAGGAAAGTAAACGACAGGCATGTTCTTGACATTGCGCGGCAGCTTGATGTCAAAGTCGAGATCGGCGGCGGGATCCGTTCTGAAGCGGATGTGTACGGTTATTTATCACAAGATGTTGATCGCGTTATTCTCGGCAGCTCGGCTGTTTCCGATCCGGCATTTGTGAAGAGCATGCTGAAACAATACGGCGGCAAAATCGCGATCGGTCTTGATGCAAGGAACGGATATGTCTCGACGGAAGGCTGGCTGGAAACATCCTCGGTAAGGGCGGCCGATCTGGGCCGTGAATTGGCGAAGGAAGGAGCGGAAACCTTCATTTTCACGGATATTGCAACTGACGGCATGCTGTCAGGACCGAACATCGAAAGCACCGTTCAGCTCGCAAAAGCAACGGGAAAAACCGTCATCGCTTCAGGCGGAGTCAGCTCAGTCGCCGACCTCAAAGCACTGGCCCGCTTCAAAGACGCCGGCGTATCGGGAGCGATTATCGGAAAAGCGCTGTATACAAAACAATTTACATTGGCTGAAGCGCTCAGCGGGGTGAAGGACGCATGATCACGAAACGAATCATTCCGTGTCTCGATGTGAAAGAAGGCCGCGTCGTCAAAGGCATTCAATTTCTCGGGCTGAAAGATGCGGGCGATCCTGTCGAGCTGGCCGAAGCTTACGACAGGGAGGGCGCTGACGAACTTGTTTTTCTCGACATTTCCGCCTCTCACGAAGGCCGCAAGACGATGACAGACGTCGTAGAACAAGTTGCGGCAAAACTGGCGATTCCGTTTACAGTCGGCGGCGGAATCAATCAATTAAGCGATATGAAACGAATGCTTCGCGCCGGCGCTGATAAAGTATCCGTTAATACAGCGGCCGTCCTCCGCCCCGAGCTGATTACGGAAGGAGCGGATTTTTTCGGCTCGCAATGCATCGTCGCGGCGATTGACGCAAAGTATGATGAAGATTCGGATTGCTATAAAGTGTACACACACGGCGGCAGAAAGAAAACCGAGTGGGAAGTCACGGCCTGGGCAAAAGAAGCCGTCAGCCGGGGAGCGGGTGAAATCCTGCTGACAAGCATGGACGCAGACGGTGAGAAAACAGGCTTTAATCATACGCTCACACAGCTTGTCACACGTGCCGTCCCGGTGCCCGTCATTGCGTCAGGGGGAGCCGGCAGCGCGCGCCATATGCTTGAAGCCTTCACAGTCGGTGAAGCGGACGCCGCGCTTGCAGCTTCTATTTTCCATTACAAAGAGACATCTATAAAAGAAGTGAAAGATTATATGAAGAAACACGGGGTGAATGTGAGATGAAACAGGCAGATGAACTGCGGTTTGACGAGGCCGGACTGATACCCGCCATCATACAGGATGCGGCAAGCAAAGAAGTGCTGACACTGGCTTATATGAACCGAGAATCCTATGAAAAAACGATAGAAACGAAAGAAACCTGGTTTTACAGCCGTTCACGCGGGGAGCTGTGGCATAAAGGAGCGACATCGGGGAATACCCAAAAGGTGAAAGCTATCCGTTATGATTGCGATCAAGATGCCCTCGTCGTGCTTGCGGAGCCCTCAGGACCCGCATGCCATAAGGGAAGCTACAGCTGTTTTTCCACGGAAAAAGCAGACGCGCAGGATCGTTTCGGCATCTTGAATGAACTGGAAAGCGTGATCGCCAAACGGCAGGCGGAGATGCCTGACGGAGCCTACACAACGTACCTGTTTCGGGAAGGCGTCGATAAAATCCTCAAAAAAGTCGGCGAGGAAGCCGCAGAGGTTATTATCGCCGCGAAAAACCGCGACCATGAAGAATTAAAATGGGAAGCGGCGGATTTGCTGTATCATTTGCTCGTTCTTCTGCGTGAGCAGTCGCTTCCTTTGGATGACGTGCTTGACGTCCTTGCGAAACGCCATTCAGCATCTGAGTAAAAACAAACCTCACGGAGAGATCCGTGAGGTTTTTATTCTGTCAAACTTAAACATTCAATAAAATATTCCTTATTTCCGCAACCGAAGGCAGATGAATTTGATAATATTGACTAATAGAGTTTATTTTGGTTTTTATCAAAAATATACGTTTTGTTCATATTCCGTTCATGCACATCCGTTATAGTATAAACAGTGATATAGGAGGAAAACATATGCCGAATAAACAACCAAAACCTAAAGGGAAATTCAGCTCATTCTTTTCATTAGTCAAAAAAACAAAACCATCATACGGTATGCTGGCCTTCGCGCTGTCTCTCAGTATTGTGACAACGCTCGTCAGCCTGCTGATTCCGCTGTTGACAAAGCAGCTCGTTGACGGCTTTTCCATGTCGTCGCTGTCAGGCGTGCAAATCGGAATCATCGCAGCCGTGTTTATCGTACAGGCCGCATTAAGCGCCTACGCCACCTACGCCCTGAACTACAGCGGCCAGAAAATCATCTCGGGACTGCGTGATTTGTTGTGGCAGAAATTAATTAAACTGCCCGTCTCTTATTTTGACAAAAACGCCACGGGAGAAACGATCAGCCGTGTCACCAATGACACAATGGTGGTAAAAGAGCTGATCACAAACAATATCAGCGGATTTATTACCGGAATCATTTCCGTTATCGGGTCACTGACGATCTTATTTTTCATGAACTGGAAGCTCACATTGCTCGTGCTGATCGTCGTGCCGCTGGCTGCGGTGATTTTAGTGCCGATCGGCCGGAAAATGTTTAAAATTTCTCGGGAAACACAGGATGAAACGGCGAGATTCACCGGATTATTAAACCACATCCTCCCGGAAATCAGGCTTGTAAAAGCGTCAAACGCTGAGGAAGCGGAATACGGACGCGGAAAAGCAGGCATCATGGCACTCTTTAAACTCGGGCTGCGTGAAGCGAAGGTGCAGTCGCTCGTAGGCCCGCTTATTACACTTGTATTAATGGCGGCGCTGGTCGCTGTCATCGGGTACGGCGGGATGCAGGTGTCATCCGGTGAATTGACAGCCGGCGCGCTCGTTGCCTTTATTCTGTATTTGTTTCAGATCATTATGCCGATGGGCCAGATCACTTCATTTTTCACACAGCTTCAAAAATCCGTCGGCGCAACGGAACGGATGATTCATATTCTTGCAGAAAAAGAAGAAGATATCCAAACCGGAAAAGCCATTGAAAACGCGGATCAGCCGATTAAACTTGAACAAGTCTCATTCGGCTACAAAACAGATCAAACCATCTTAAAAGACATTACGGCTACGATTGAGGCCGGCAAAGTCACCGCGATCGTCGGACCGAGCGGCGGCGGAAAAACAACGTTATTTAAGCTGCTTGAACGATTCTACAATCCGACTGCGGGCAGCATCCTGCTCGGAAACGAACCGATTGATACGTATTCCCTTGATTCATGGCGGGAGCACATCGGCTATGTGTCGCAAGAAAGCCCGTTAATGTCAGGCACCATCCGCGACAATATCTGCTACGGATTAAAACGCGAGGTGACCGATGAGGAACTGAGGCAAGCGGCTGACATGGCCTACGCCCTGCAATTTATTGAAGACTTACCGAAGAAATTTGAAACAGAGGTCGGTGAGCGGGGAATTATGCTGTCAGGCGGACAGCGCCAGCGCATCGCCATTGCCAGAGCGCTCCTTCGCAACCCGAGCATTCTGATGCTTGATGAAGCGACATCAAGTCTGGACAGCCAATCTGAAAAATGGGTGCAGCAGGCGCTGGAAGTTCTAATGAAAGGCCGCACCACCATCGTGATTGCCCACCGTTTATCCACGGTTGTGGATGCAGATCAGCTTCTCTTTGTCGAACAGGGTGAAATCACCGGACGGGGCACACACCATGAATTAATGGCATCCCATTCGCTGTACCGCGATTTTGCGGAGCAGCAGCTGAAGCTGAATGCCGACTTAGAAAACAAAGCTGTGTAAAGCAAGACTTTATGAATCAAAAGCAGCTGAAAAAGCTGCTTTTTATTTTGCAGCCGGAGTCCTGTTCTTACGGGTGTACGGTCGGTAACGATGAAGAGCCAAGCCATAAGCGTGTATGCCGGTACAGGAGACAATGAAAAAATTCGGTTTATAGACATCATGTCGATTCATGAAAAGAAAAAAGCAGAAGGAGGGATTTTCATGGCTGTCATATTGGTTGCGGATGATGACCGCCATATCCGTGAGCTTGTCCGCCTTATGATGGAGCAGAGCGGTTTTGACGTCGCAGAAGCGGAAGACGGGGAAGCGGCGGTGCGGCTGATCGAATCAGCACCTATAGATCTCATCATACTGGATGTGATGATGCCGAAAATGGACGGGTTTGAAGTCAGTGAAGCCGTCCGCAGCTTTACGGACATTCCGATTTTGATGCTGACGGCAAAAGGCGAAACGCTGGACAAAGTTCAAGGTTTTACTTCCGGAGCGGATGATTATCTCGTCAAACCGTTTGAGCCGCTTGAGCTGGAAGCAAGGGTCAAAGCATTGCTGAAACGGTACCGGATCACCGCTGAAAAACTGCTGACCATCGGAACGGTCACATTAGATAAGCAATCCCGCACCGTAACGCGCGGCGGCGGAGCGGGATTGACACTGCCCCGGCGTGAATTTGAGCTTTTATTTAAGCTCGCCGGTTATCCGAATAAGACGTTTTCAAGAGAACAATTAATAGAAGATATTTGGGGCTTTGATTATGAAGGTGACGAGCGTACCGTTGATGTGCATATTAAAAGGCTGAGAGAACGGTTTCCGGAAAAAGACTATCCGTTTGCCATCCATACGGTGCGGGGGCTCGGCTATCGGTTTGTGGTGACAGGATGAAACGGATCTTCAGAACGGCTGGAAAAATCATCATCCTTCTCACCGTCACCGCATTCTTATGGCTGGCGGCTCACCTGATTGTTCAGGGATTCGGTCTCATATGGCCGATTTTGCTTGTGCCGTACGCCGAGCAGATTCTGACGCTTTGGCTTGTTTTCGGCCTGCTGTTCGTAACGATGTTTATTTTTTCAAAGTCAGCACGTGAAAGACATCATGCGATCTGGGATTCGCTGACCGCCACGATCAAGCAAATGTCGAGCGGCAACTTCACAGCGGCCGCTTCCCGGAAAATGGAGAAGATTGAGCGGAACCATCCCGTGACGAAATTGGCTGATGAACTGTCGACACTCGCCGCGGAACTGAGTGAAATGGAAAAACTGAAACAAGAATTTATTTCGAACGTTTCCCATGAAATCCAAACCCCGCTCACTTCATTAAAGGGCTACGCGCACCTTCTGAAAAAACCGGATTTATCATATGAGGAGCGGGGGCGCTACTTACACATCATCGAAACAGAAACAGAACGATTATCAAAAATCAGTGAAAATCTGCTGAAGCTCACTGCGCTCGAACGCCAAACCGAACCGATACAAAAAAAACCGTTCCGCATTGACAAACAGCTGCGGCGCACCATATTGACCTGTGAGCCTGAGTGGTCCGCCAAACAGATTGAGTTTCTCATTGATTTACAGGAGTCGTATGTGTACGGAGATGAAGCGCTGCTCAGCCAAGTATGGATGAATCTGATTCACAATGCCGTAAAATTTACCGGTGAAGGCGGCCGCATTTCCGTTAAAATTGCAGATCTGCCGGGAGCGGCGGCTGTCGAAATCGCCGACGACGGAATCGGAATGGAGCCTGAACAGGCGGAGCGTGTATTTGAACGGTTTTATAAAGCGGACAAGGCGAGAAACGAAGGAGGAAGCGGGCTCGGCCTGTCCATCGCCCAAAAAATCGCCGAGCTGCACGGGGGTTCGATAGAGGTTGAGAGCAAGCGCGGCGAAGGAACCCTTTTCCGCGTCATTCTTCCAGCCGAGCCTCGTGAAAAAAACAGCTAAAATCTGGTCGAACCAGCCAGTAAAAAACGAAGCCGATCCTGTCTTTTGAACTATTGAGGTGAAACCGTTTTATGGTATACTACTGACGGTAATACGTATAAAACGGAGGATATTTGTGGGAAAACACACTTCTGAACAGAAAAAGCACGCGCAAATTGTCCAGCTGCTTCAGGATGGACAATATTTTTTTCATAAAGGCTTAAAAGCATATAAAGAGCGGAATTTAAAACGGGCCAGCAAACTGATTCAGCGGGCCGTCCACCTCGAGCCGAATGATTCCGAAATGCTTTCCCGGCTGGCCGTCATTTATTCTGAAATGGGCCACTACCAGCAGTCAAATGAGCTGTTCGACTTTATTTTGGTGAACCTGAAAGAAGAAATGCCCGAGTGTCATTACTTTAAAGCGAATAATTTCGCGCATTTGGGGCTCTTTCAGGAAGCATACAAAGAAGCGGCGGCTTATTCAGATGCCGATCCGGACGGTGAATTCAGCGAAGAAATTGAAAATCTGATGGAGCTATTGGATTTCGGCGAAGCGGGTGAAAACGAATCGCTCTATGACCAGGATGAACTGCTGATCAGGCAGGATCGGGCAAAAACGCTTCTTGAGAGCGGCCAGCTTCATGAAGCGGTTGTCATGCTTGAAGAGATTACGGCCGATTACCCCGAGCTTTGGTCTGCATACAACAACCTGGCGCTCGCTTACTTTTACTCAGGCAATGTCACAAAAGCGAAACAAACGGTATTCGAAGTGCTTGAGAAAAATGAAGGCAATCTCCATGCCCTGTGCAACCTCCTTGTATTCTGCTATTACGAGAGGGAAGATGAAAAAGTCGGAGAATTGAGCGGAAAACTCGCCAATGTGTATCCGATTTTATTCGAACAGCGCTATAAGCTGGGGGCGACGCTTGCGCTTGTCGGCAGACATGATCTCGGTTATAAATGGCTCCGTTCTCTTTACAAAAGCGGGTTTGAAGGCGACGAAACGTTTTATTACTGGCTTGCCGCTTCAGCCTACGGGACAGGCCGCACAGAATTTGCGGAAACCATTTGGAAAAAGGCCGAAGCCGAATTTCCCGAATCAGATCGGCCCGCGCCTTGGGCGGAGCGGCAGGAACCGCTGCCTGCTTCACTTGAACAGCGGCTTGCCGCCTATTATATCAGCAGCGCTGAAGGAGAGCGGAACCAGCTTGAAAAAGTTCTGACGGCAAAACGCGCCGTTTCACCGTTTGAACAAGATTTCGTCAGACTGCTGCTTTCCGGTGAAAAAGGCGCTTCAGGCGTTTCCGGTGATGCGTTGTTCACGTATCGGACGGTCAAGCTTCTGGAGAAAGCGGAAGCCGACAGTTTAAAAACTGACGTCATGAGCTGCTGGGTTTTTCACGTCATTCAGCACATCCGCGCCGCCGCTGCCGTACAGAATGAGCGGGCGTGGGCCGCAGCCATCGCATATGTATGGAAAGAAGCAAACGGCGAAAAAACGACGAAAAAAGAAACGGCCGCCGTTTACGGTATAACGCCGGCAACACTTTCGAAATACATCAGACAAATAGATGATATATTAGAATAAAACCGATTCTTTCTATATAAAGAGTCGGTTCTTTTTTTATCAGAAAGGGGCAAAACAGAACTTTACCGCCGAAAAAAGAGGTATTCATACGTATTTTTTTGCTTTTCGAATCGAAATCAGGCTGTAATCACCGTTTATTTTGCAAAATATGAGATTTGCAATCACATTGAAATATAACTGTAATAAAAATTGTCGAAACATGATGGTATAATGAGTCTCGTACATAAGAGATTAGTTTATTTTACATGTGCTGTATAATCTATACCAATTTAAAAGATTTAAAGATTCATACATAAAAATCATCAGCCTCACGGGTATGTGAGGGAGCGTAACTTTGATGTTCATAATAGAATTCCAAATGAGAACAGGTTTAAAGTAAAAGGGAGGAAAGAAAAAGTGAAAAAGAGTTTATTAACACTTGGTTTGGCTTCCGTCATCGGGACAAGCAGTTTTTTGATCCCGTTTACAAAAACTGCATCGGCGGAAACATTAGACAGCAAAAAAGCAAAAATTGAAAGCAAGCAATCTGAGGTGGCTTCAAGCCTTGAAGCAAAAGAAAGAGAATTGTCTAAGCTTCAGGACAAGCAGGCTAAGATTGAAAAAGAACTGAAAGACATTAACGCTAAAGCGTTGGATACAAGCAATAAAATCGAAGATAAAAAAGCTGAAAACGAAAAAACGAAAAAGCAGATCGCTGATTTGAAAAAAGAAATCAAAGAAACAGAAGCGCGTATTGAAAAACGCAATGAAATCCTGAAAAAACGCGTTCGTTCTTTACAGGAAAACGGCGGTTCTCAAGGATACATAGATGTTCTTTTAGGGGCGACAAGCTTCGGAGACTTCATTTCCCGTGCGACTGCGGTATCTTCTATCGTTGATGCGGATAAAGAGCTGATCAAACAGCAGGAGCAGGATAAAGCGAAACTCGAAGACGCAGAAGCTGAACTTAACGTGAAGCTGAAAAAAGTTCAAGATGATCTTGCGAAACTCGAGTCTATGCAAAAAGACCTGAACAAACAGCTTGATCAGAAAGACAAGCTTTTCGACGAAGCGAAAAACGGTCAGAAAAAAGCGGCTTCCGCTATCTCTGATCTGAAAAAAGAAGCATCAAAGCTTGCAAACGAAAAAGCTGACACTGAAAAAGAACAGAAGCGCATTAAAGCTGAGCAGGCTGCAGCGGCTGCCCTGATCAAAAAACAGGAAGAAGCGCAAAAAGCTTCTGAAGACCAAAACCAAAAAGATGACAGCCAGCCGGCACCGGCGGTTAAAACTGTGAAAAAAGCGGCTGTTTCAACATCATCTGATTCATCTGACAGCTCAAGCAAACCGAAGAGCACTTCAGGCGGATCATCTCATAACAGCGGCGGTTCAGATGATTCTGACGGCGGATCTGTTATTTCAAATTCAGGCGGTATTGAAGGCGCGATCAGCGTAGGATCAAGCCTTGTGGGTCAATCCCCGTACAAATTCGGCGGCGGACGCACTCAATCTGATATTAACAACCGTATTTTTGACTGCTCTTCATTCGTACGCTGGGCTTATGCTAACGCAGGCGTTAATCTCGGACCTGCAAGCGGCACAAACACAGATACATTAATCGGAAGAGGTAAGGCAGTAAGCGCGTCTGACATGAAACGCGGAGACTTAGTATTCTTCAACACGTATAAAACAAACGGCCACGTCGGCATCTACTTAGGTAACGGAACGTTCCTGAACGATAATACATCACACGGTGTATCCATTGATTCTATGAGCAACCCTTACTGGAAGAAAGCATTCAACGGCAATGTAAGACGTGTCGTGCAATAATGAATAAGACAAGGGCCTTCTATCCCGGAAGGCTCTTTCTTTATTTGTATACCCGCTCAGGAGCTGCCTAATCACGGTTTTTCAGAAAAATGAGCAAAAAAATAGCGAATTGCCTTCAGATTTAATAGGATATGGGTAAGGAATACGATTGATGGGGATTCTTAGTCATATAGGGTGCGCCCCATTTCGAAAAGGAGTGAATCATGGTGTCAGAAGAAAAAATTTATGATGTGATCATTATCGGCGCGGGTCCGGCGGGGATGACCGCTGCTGTTTACACATCACGAGCGAACTTATCCACATTAATGATCGAAAGAGGAATTCCGGGCGGCCAGATGGCCAACACGGAGGATGTTGAAAACTATCCGGGTTTTGAAAGCATTCTCGGCCCTGAACTTTCTAATAAAATGTTTGAACATGCGAAAAAATTCGGTGCGGAATATGCGTACGGCGATATTAAAGAAATCGTTGACGGCAAAGAATATAAAACGGTCAAAGCCGGTTCAAAAGAATATAAAGCGCGAGCCATCGTCATTTCTGCCGGAGCGGAATACAAAAAGATCGGTGTTCCCGGCGAAAAAGAACTGGGCGGCCGCGGCGTATCGTACTGCGCGGTTTGTGACGGCGCATTCTTTAAAAATAAAGAGCTTGTCGTTGTCGGCGGCGGAGACTCCGCCGTTGAAGAAGGCGTCTATCTGACACGCTTCGCTTCAAAAGTCACCATCGTTCACAGACGTGACAAATTGCGGGCGCAAAGCATTCTTCAGGCGCGTGCCTTTGACAATGAGAAAATTGACTTCAAATGGAACAAAACCGTAAAAGAAATCCATGAGGAAAACGGAAAAGTCGGCAGACTTACTCTTGTGGATACCGTGACGGGAGAAGAGGAAGAATTCAAAGCTGACGGCGTCTTTATTTATATCGGTATGCTTCCGCTTTCTAAACCGTTCGAAAACTTGGGCATCACAAATGAAGAAGGCTACATTGAAACAAACGCTCAAATGGAAACAAAAGTTCCAGGCATTTTCGCCGCGGGAGACATCCGTGAAAAAACGCTCCGCCAGATCGTAACGGCGACAGGCGACGGAAGTATTGCGGCTCAAAGCGTTCAGCATTATGTGGAAGAGCTTGAGGAAACGCTCAAAACCGTTAAATAATCACTGTAATGTTCAGTTTTTGAATCGTTACTGTGTTTTAATTACGCTGTAACACGGGTGAAACACTGATGTCTTAAGATGAATGTAGTAATTGACCCCCTTTTTAATGAATACACTTTGGCACGGATTCCAGTATCCGTGCCCTTTTTTTGCGATTTTCTGTTTTCTGTCAAATAAAAGAAAAGGATGTCGGTGTCTCTGCATTGTGAGAGACATGCCGAAACGGTATAATGAAGAGACGATGATTTGTTGAGAAGGTTAGGTGACGTACTTGTGCAAAGAGTGACAAATTGTGTGCTGCAGACAGATGATCAGGTTCTCCTTCTCCAAAAGCCGAGACGGGGCTGGTGGGTCGCGCCCGGCGGGAAGATGGAAAGCGGCGAATCCGTCAGAGATTCCGTCATCAGAGAGTACAGAGAAGAGACGGGCATTTATATACTAAATCCGCAGTTAAAAGGCGTGTTTACCTTTATTATTAAGGAACAGGAACAAATCGTGTCAGAGTGGATGATGTTTACTTTCGTCGCCGACTCGTACACGGGGCGAAATGTCGCTGAATCAGAGGAAGGCGTTCTGAAGTGGCATGACGTAAAAGATATCCACAGCCTTCCGATGGCCCCCGGAGACGGGCATATCCTTGATTTTATGATCAAGGGCCAAGGGCTTTTGCACGGCACCTTTACGTATACGCCGGACTTCGAGCTGCTCAGCTATCGTTTAGATCCGCAGCTTATCAAATAAAAGAAAGACCGCAGGGGGGAGAAAGATGAGTATGAATGAAAACCATGATATTCAGCTCGTCATCATTACGGGAATGTCTGGAGCGGGTAAAACCGTCGCCATTCAAAGCTTTGAGGATCTCGGCTATTTTTGCGTCGACAATCTGCCGCCTTCCTTGCTGCCGAAATTTTTGGAGCTGATGAAAGAATCAAGTTCAAAAATGAGCAAGGTCGCGCTTGTCATGGATCTGCGGGGACGTGAATTTTTTGACAGGCTGATTGAGGCGCTGGATGAAATGGCGGAAAATCCGTGGATTACACCGCGCATTCTCTTTTTAGACGCTAAGGATTCCATCCTTGTGACGAGATACAAAGAAACGAGGCGTTCTCACCCGCTGGCCGCTACCGGGCTTCCTCTCGAAGGAATCGCGCTGGAACGCCAGCTGCTTGAAGAATTGAAAGGGCGCTCTCAGCTGATCTATGACACATCGGATATGAAACCGCGTGATCTGCGTGAAAAAATCGTGGCGCATTTCGCCACGAACCAAGGTGAAACATTTACAGTGAACGTAATGTCATTCGGGTTCAAATACGGGCTTCCGATAGATGCCGACCTCGTGTTTGATGTAAGGTTTCTGCCGAATCCGTTCTACATTGAAAGCATGAGGCCGCTTACGGGGAAAGATGAGGAAGTGTCATCCTATGTGATGAAGTGGAACGAAACACAAAAGTTTATTGAAAAGCTTGTTGATCTGCTCGGCTTTATGCTTCCGTCTTATAAGCGGGAAGGTAAAAGCCAGCTTGTCATCGCGATCGGCTGTACGGGCGGCCAGCACCGCTCCGTCACGCTCGCTGAATATTTGGCTGACTATTTTAAAAAAGATTTCTATACTCATGTCACTCACCGGGACATTGAAAAGAGAAGCCGGAAATGAATAAGAAGCCGAAAATCGCAATCTTCGGCGGCGGAACGGGTCTGTCCGTGCTGCTTCGGGGGTTAAAGCATAAGCCCGTTGATATTACGGCGATTGTGACAGTTGCTGATGACGGCGGAAGTTCAGGCCGTCTGCGGGATGAACTTCAAATTCCGCCGCCGGGTGACATCCGTAACGTACTGGCCGCTTTGTCAGATGTTGAGCCGCTCGTTGAAAATCTGTTTCAGCACCGTTTCAACAAAGGAAGCGACTTAACCGGACATTCGCTCGGCAATTTGATTTTGGCAGCGATGACAAATATAACCGGTGATTTCTTTCACGCTGTCACCGAAATGAGCAAGGTGCTGAATGTCCGCGGCAGAGTGCTGCCGGCTGCCAACACCAGTGTCGTTCTTCACGCTGAAATGGAGGACGGGCAGGTCGTCTCCGGAGAATCGACAATCCCTTCTTACGGCCAGCGGATTAAACGGGTGTTTCTTACGCCTGAAAAAATTGATCCGCTCCCGGAAACGATTGACGTCATCCGTCAGGCCGATTTAATCATTATCGGCCCGGGAAGCCTGTACACAAGCATTCTTCCGAATCTGCTCGTGCCGAAAATCGGAGAAGAAGTCGTCAAGGCTGCGGCCAAAAAAGTATATATATGCAACGTCATGACACAGCCCGGCGAGACGCTGCAATACAGTGCGGCCGACCATGTCAAGGCGCTGAACGATCATATGGAGCAGCCGTTTATCGACACGATCTTAATCAACAATGAGGAGATCCCTGACGAAATCAAAAGCAAATATGCGAAAGAGCTGGCTCGGCCCGTCGACTTCAATGTTGAAAAGCTGAAATCCATGGGGCTTGAGGTCATCAGGGATCAGATTATCACGTATAAAAATGGCGTAATCCGTCACGATACACATAAAGTGGCTTCTCTTCTTGTCGATTTATTAAGGGACTAGAGGCCTTTTGAAATGAGGTGGCTAATATGTCATTTGCATCGGAAACAAAAAAAGAACTGACGAATCTGGAAGTGAAGGACTGCTGCGCCAAGGCTGAGCTGTCCGCGCTGATTCGGATGAACGGTTCCCTGTCATTTTCAAACCGCCATCTCGTGCTTGACGTTCAAACCGAAAATGCGGCGATTGCCCGCCGCATTTATACATTGCTGAAGAAACAATATGATGTATCGGTCGAACTGTTAGTCAGAAAAAAAATGCGGCTGAAAAAAAACAATGTTTATATTGTGCGCTTTTCTGAAAATGCAAAGCTGATTTTAGAGGAATTGAAAATCCTCGGAGAGAACTTTGTATTTGAACGGAATATTTCTGAGGAACTGGTGGCGAAACGCTGCTGCAAACGTTCTTATATGAGAGGGGCGTTTTTGGCGGGGGGATCTGTGAATAATCCCGAAACATCGTCGTACCACTTGGAAATCTTCTCGCTTTATAAGGAACATAACGATTCATTATGCGCGCTGCTGAATGAATTTCATCTGAACAGCAAAACGCTTGAACGGAAAAAAGGCTATATTACGTATTTAAAAGAGGCGGAAAAAATCACTGAATTTCTGAATGTCATCGGCGCTCACAATTCACTGCTGCGTTTTGAAGATGTGCGGATTGTCAGAGACATGAGAAACTCAGTGAACCGCCTCGTCAATTGTGAAACAGCAAACTTAAACAAAACCATCGGTGCTTCTCTCAGACAGGTGGAAAATATTAAATACATTGATGAACGGATCGGTCTTGAAGCGCTGCCGGAAAAGCTTCGCGAAATTGCGCAGCTG
This sequence comes from Bacillus sp. EB106-06-01-XG163, assembly GCF_058791615.1. NCBI lineage: Bacteria > Bacillati > Bacillota > Bacilli > Caryophanales > Bacillaceae > Bacillus > Bacillus sp. EB106-06-01-XG163. The sequence continues at coordinate 150,723 of NZ_JBYTDS010000005.1, read as the reverse complement.
CGGATTGATTATCAGGAGGTCACGCTGAAAGAACTGGGGGAAATGGTTGCAAGCGGGAAAATCAGCAAATCCGGCATCAATCACAGGCTGAGAAAGCTCGATGAAATCGCAGAACAGCTGCGTACAGGACAAAGCATCACTTTGAAATAACCGTACAGAAAAGGGGAGATCTTATGGTTCAGGGGAAAGTGGAAGTGCGTTTAAAGACGGGATTGCAGGCGCGTCCCGCTGCATTGTTTGTACAGGAGGCAAATCGTTTTGCATCAGATGTGTTTCTTGAGAAAAACGGCAAGAAAGTGAATGCCAAAAGCATTATGGGATTAATGAGTCTGGCGGTCAGCACGGGGACGGAAGTCACTCTGATCGCTGAAGGCGACGATGAAAAGGAAGCGCTGGAAAAGTTGTCCGCTTATGTGCAGGAAGAAGTGTAAACACTTTGTAAGGGGGACGGAACGATGAATGAGTTTCTGAAAGATTGTTATCAAACGATAGGCTGGGAAAAGGATTCCCTCGATTTCAGCAACCTGCCGGAGTTTTTAAAGGCGCTCGCATATCGGTTTCCGTTTGAAAATCGCGCGGTTTTGTCCAAAAAAGAATATGACGTCACGAAAGAAGGACTGTGGCGGCATATGGTGAAGGAACCTCATGGCGGCCTTTGTTATGACTTGAACGGACTGCTTTATTTCATCCTGAAAGATGCCGGATTTGATGTCAAATTGATCCGCGGAACGGTCTGGAAAAACTGCTGGGCGCTGCCCGGCACACATGCGGCCGTACTTCTTTCCGCCGGGGGGAATGAGTACATCGCTGATGCAGGCTTCGGCCTCAATCTCGCCATGCAGCCTGTGCCGATGTCGGGAGACGAGACGGTATCAGCGGCCGGAGCGTTCCGCGTGAGGATAGAAGAGACGGAATTCGGGACATACCTGCTTGAAATGAACAAAGGGGACGGCTGGCAGACAGGTTACGCATTTTCGCTTGAAGAAATCGATGAAAAGGACCTCAAGTCTATGAAACAAACAATCTTTGAACATGAACGCTCTCCTTTCAACAAACGCCTGCTTGCTTCTAAGCGGACACCGGAAGGGCACATGGTTCTGTCTGAACGCAATATAACAATAAAAAAACACGATGGCACGGCGGAAAACAGCAGAATAGACCGGTCAGAGTTTGAAGAAAAATTTACTGCTCATTTTATATGAAGCTCGCAGGTTCTCTGCAAAAAAAACGGCCTCCGCAGGGAAGCCGTTTTTTGTATGTGTTTATCTCATTTTTGTAAAGGTTTTATAATGATCTGTCGTCTTATAAATCAGCCAGTCGCTTGAGTAAAGAATCCGGTCTGAATTTCTGAAGCCTGATGTATAGTTAATATCCGCTTCACGCCACGTCCGTCCGCTTTTGGCAGGGAGTTTGCCTTCCCTGTTTGAGAAGATGTCTCCGCCGATGCTTTTCCCCGGAGCGACGTCTGCAAGATTCCCCTTTGATGCAACCCAGCCGAGGGCCTGCGCTTCTGACTTTGTAATGTAATTATCAGGAAGCTTATGATAGGTCTGAAGATAATCCGCAACCCCGTCAAACGTGTTGATAACCTGTGCTTCAGTGTGCGCCTTGTGAGAAGATGTATCCGTCTTGGCAGCCGTGGAAAACAGCATCCCCGCCGCGGAGAACAGCACCAGCAAACAAACGGAAATCCACGATAATCGTTTTTTCAAAGCAATACCTCCCATTTTTATCATGTGAAGCTGATTCCTTTTCATTGTATCAGCATCGAGAGAAAGGAATAGAAAGAATTTAAAAACAGTACTTTTGATCTAGCAAAAAATAAACCCCGGCTGAACGGCCGGGATTTTTCATCTCATTGAAATTCCTTCGTGAGGTTTTTCGGCGTTTTTCCGTATACGGCGTCAATCATGTTTTGTGCGGCTTGCTTGAACATATTCAAACGGATTTTTGCCGTTGCTGACCCGATATGCGGAAGCAATGTGACGTTTTCCAGCTGCAGGAGCGGATTGTCTTCGGCGATCGGCTCTTTTTCAAACACATCTAAACCGGCGCCTTTTATCCAGCCCTCCTGCAATGCGCGGATGAGCGCTTTCTCATCAACCGTCTTTCCCCGGGAAATATTGACGAAACATGCCGTATCTTTCATCAATTTAAATTCCCGCTCTCCCATCATATGATACGTTTCGTCAGTAAGCGGCGTAATTAACAGCACAAAGTCTGATGTTTTCAGCAGTGTATCTAAGTCGGCATATGTAACCCCGAGTTCCTTCTCAGCATCCGGTTTTCTGCTGCGATTATAATACAGCACGTCCATATCGAAGCCGAATTTTGCCCGTTTGGCAGCTTGTTCACCGATTCTGCCCATGCCGATAATTCCTAATGTCTGATGGTGGACATCCATACCGAAAAGAGATTCTTCCTCAACGGTTCCCCATTTGCCGGCGCGGACGAATCGATCCAATTCGGCAACCCGTCTGGCGGAAGACAGAATTAATGAAAAAGCCAGATCAGCGACAGTGTCATCTAAGGTGTACGGCGTATGCGTGCCGACAACCCCGCGTCTTTTCATTTCTTCAATATTAAAATTATCATAGCCGACAGAATTATTGCTGACGACCTTCAGCTTCGGCGCGTGATCCAGTAAATCACTGTCAATCGCCGTTCCGGATGTCAGCAGCCCTTCAGCATCTTTCATTTTTTCGTACAGTTCCTCTTTTGGAATGGTATCTTCTTTCCAGATGTCATAGCGGCAATGCTCGCCTATCATTTGCTCGACTTCCGGCGGTACCGGTTTCGCGATGAATACATAGGGTTTCAACGGGCTTCTCCTCCTTTGTCTTTCTTCTCTATTTTATTATATAAGAGAAGCGGTAACGTGAGAAATATTCAAACGCATCACGATAAATTTCTGGTTCTTTTGAACTTAAAATGAAAGAAAAAGAAATGTACATGCTTGATTTCTCCAAACAATAACAGAATCCGCCTATATTTCTGAAGGCAAAATGAGCGGAACCGCTGTTTTTAAAAGCTTTATAGGTTGGTGTAAAGATAAATTTTATTATTTTTGAAAGATATAAATGAACATAATCTGAATTTACAGTTAAATTATCGTGTCTTTTTTTGAAAGCGCTTTTGAGGCCTTTTTCTGTGCTATAATTCCTTACTGTAAGCTGGGTAAGAAGGCTTGCAATACAATCGGATGGGAGATGAATAGAAAAATGGTTTCTTTATCAAGCATTTTGGAGCACAACCAGCAGTTTGTCCAAGAAAGGAAATATGAACCTTACCAAACGACAAAATTCCCGAAAAAAAAGCTTGTCATCGTATCCTGTATGGATACAAGGCTGACGGAGCTTCTGCCGCAGGCGATGGGACTCAGAAACGGCGATGCCAAAATCATAAAAAACGCGGGAGCCATTGTTTCTCACCCATTTGGAAGTGTCATGCGGAGCATTTTGGTTGCCGTTTATGAACTGCAGGCAGAGGAAGTCTGCATCATAGGTCACCGCGAGTGCGGAATGTCGGGATTAAATGCGGCTTCCATATTAAATAAAGCGAAAGAGCGCGGCGTGGAAGACAAATGTCTCATCCTTCTGCAGCATGCGGGAGTCGATTTGGAAACATGGCTGACCGGTTTTCACAGCGTCGAAGAAAGCGTGGCCCACAGCGTGAATATGGTCAGGCATCATCCGCTCTTGCCTGAAGAGGTGCCGGTGCACGGGCTGGTGATCGATCCGGGGACGGGGACGCTGGATGTAGTCGTTGACGGTTATGAAACAGTCAAAGGAGGATGCAGCTGACGATGCAATTTACCGGCAGATATCAGGGATACAATTTGCAGAAATTTCAGAAAGACCTAATCGCGGGAATTGTGGTCGGAATTGTAGCGATTCCACTGGGAATGGCCTTTGCCATCGCCTCGGGGGTCGGTCCGGAATACGGGCTTTACACCGTTATTGTGGCCGGAATTCTGATTTCGCTGTTGGGCGGCTCTAAATATCAGATCGGCGGGCCTACGGGGGCGTTTGTTCCCATTTTATTTGCCATTGTGATGCAGTATGGTTTTGAGAATTTACTCGTAGCCGGTTTTATGGCAGGCGTCATGCTCGTCCTGTTTGGCGTATTTAAGCTCGGAAAGATTATGAAATTCGTGCCGAAGCCGGTGATCGTCGGATTTACGGCCGGAATCGCGGTGCTGATTTTCTCGGAGCAGATTGCCCATTTTCTCGGTCTGCGCGATATCCAAAAGCATGAAAGCTTTATCCTCAACATTGCGGAAATAGGCAAGAAGATCGGAACCCTTAATTTATACAGCATCCTCATCGCGGGAATTGCTTTGGCCATTTTGCTGTTATCAGCCAGGCTGATGCCGAAGATTCCGGGCGCGCTTGTGGCGCTGCTTGTCTCTACAGCCGCGGCGGTCGTGTTTTTTCCTGACAAAATGGCGACAATCGGTTCTGCTTACGGGGAAATTCCGCGGCAGCTTCCGGCTTTCCAGCTTCCGGATTTCTCAATCGATAACATGATCATGATGTTTCCGTCGGCTCTGATCATTGCGCTTCTCGGCGGACTTGAATCCATATTATCGGCGATGGTCGCGGACAATATGAAAGGATCACGGCATGACAGCAATAGGGAGCTTGTCGGGCAGGGCATCGCCAATATGGCCGCGCCGCTTTTCGGCGGCATACCGGCAACGGGAGCGATTGCGCGGACCGCAACAAATATTAAAAACGGCGCAGTTTCTCCGATTTCCGGTGTTGTTCACGGAGTCACCGTCCTCCTCGTCCTGCTCGTCTTCGCCCCGCTTGCCGTTCATGTACCGCTGGCAAGCATGGCGCCGGTATTGATGGTTGTGGCTTGGAACATGAGTGAGCGGAAGGAAGTCGCCAATATGATGCGGCTGAAAAACACTGATTCATTCGTACTGGCGGCAACCTTTTTGCTGACGGTTCTGTTTGATTTAATCATCGGCGTTTCTGCCGGTCTCGTGCTCGCTTTTGTTTTCTTTATCAGAAAAATGAGCGAATCAACACGTATCAAAACACCGCATGCCGCTGTCAAATCGGTTAAAAATGATTCGTCCGTCAGCACATATTCCATTGAAGGGCCGCTGTTTTTCGGTTCAATTGATTCACTGGAAACATCGCTGCTGGAGAGGCTTCAGGAAAAGCCGAAGACGCTTATTCTGCTGATGAATAATGTACATTACATGGATACCTCCGCAGAAGCGGTGCTGGGGAATGTGATGAACCGGATCAAACGGCATAACGGGAGATTGATGATCGTCGGATTGCAATCACAGCCGAGAGAGCTGATCCGGAAGACGGGGCTGTTTCATAAAATCGGGAAACAGCATTTCTTTGAGCATCAGGACGAGATAACGGGATAAATTCAGATACGGCCTGTCCATGAAAAAGCGGACAGGCCGTGTTTTTATTCGGTTTCAAAGCGCTTGATCAGTTTTTCCTGATGGGCTTTCATCGCATCTTCTAACGTGATGCCGTACTTATCAGCAAGGATAGCCAGATTTCCGAGGACGTCACCCATTTCTTCAATCAGCTCCTGCCTGCGTTCAGCCTGGGTCGCGTCTTTTTCATCCGGCCGGTCTCTGCCGATTTCATATGCTCTTACCGCCCGGGCGAGCTCACCCGCCTCTTCCATTAAAAAACCGATTCTGATAAATGGCCCGTACGCCGTCCATCCTCGTTTTTCATAAAAATCTTTCGTCCATTGTTCTGCTTCAGCCATCTGCATGTGAAACACTCCTTATGTCCTGTATGATTCTTATTGATATTATCATATAGAGATGGGACAATATATAGTGTATTTTGATTTATTGATGTACATATATAGATATGGAGATGAAAAAATGAAAACCATTTGTGTATTTGCGGGGTCAAACCCGGGGGTAAATGAAGAGTACAAACGCAAAGCGGCCGAACTGGGTGAATATATGGCGGAGCAGGGAATCGGCCTTGTTTACGGCGGTTCACGGATCGGTCTGATGGGAACCGTCGCCGACGCGTTAATGGCAGGCGGCGGAAAAGCTGTCGGCGTCATGCCGAGCGGGCTGTTCAGCGGAGAGGTTGTTCATCAGAATCTGACGGAGCTGATTGAAGTCAGCGGCATGCATGAGCGGAAAGCGAAAATGAGTGAACTTGCCGATGGGTACATTGCCATGCCCGGCGGCTTCGGAACATATGAAGAGTTATTTGAAGTGCTATGCTGGGCGCAAATCGGCATTCATCAAAAACCGATCGGACTGTACAATGTGAACGGGTATTTTGAGCCGATGATGAAGATGGTCAAGTACAGCATTCAGGAAGGATTTTCGAATGAGTCTCATTTGAAGCTGATACACAGTTCCTCCCGGCCGGATGAGCTGATTGAGCAGATGAATCGGTATACATACCCGATTTTAGATAAGAAATGGCGGGAATTGTAAGTCAGAGGTCTGAAATATGTTTCGGCGGTTGCATCTAATCTATTCTGACGGAAAATTCTCCGCCTATAGAATACCTTTTCTTTCTGGAAATCGTTTTCTCTTTCTCATGCGTATCACACCTTTCTTCAGGATAAGACATATGTATGAGAATAAGATGAGAAAGAGAATGCTGTTGGGGTTGAAAGAAGAACATCCATTTCCTCAGAGGAGATGGATGTTTTGCGGTTTGCAGACTGTATGCGTTTACAACTTTTGTTGCACGAATGTTTCCTCCGATATGAAATCATCCTGCTGCATCTTTTGTTTTTTTGAACTGATTCCAAATATACCGACTGTCAGTGCACAAAGAAACCAGCAGCCTGTAAAAAACAAGAAAACACTTAAAAATCCGTAGCCTGAATACAGGAAACTGACGACAAAGGGACCGGCTACATTCGCAAGACGTCCTACGCCGTAAGTGAGACCATTTCCAGATGCCCTGGCTTCAACCGGATATAATTCCGGCGTATAGGCATATGCGATTGAACTGAAAGTGCGCTCAAACATATGCATGAGAAATCCGCATATGACAATGACCATCGGCAAAGGATTGATGCCGTAAAAGAATCCAAGCGCCATAATAATTAACGATAAAACAGAAATGGCCCACTTTCGATCCACACGGTCAGAGATTTGCGACGCAATGAGAGCGCCCAGCGGGGCACCGATCGTTCCCAGAGTGACGTATACGATAGACTCATCCATTGATACGCCTTCTTTTACCAAAAGGGTGGGAACCCACGTGCCAAAGCCTTGAATTGCAATCGTGGAAGCTGCCCACATCGTCATTAAAACAAAAGTTCTTCCTGCCAAAGGCTTTTGAAATAACGTCCGATATGGAACGGATTTTACAGCGGTTTGTCTGCTTCGCAGAGCCGGAGCTGGTTCAGGCAGTTCACCCTTTTCTTTTTCTGCTTTTGCCTCCAGTTCAAGCAGAATGCGGTGTGCTTGTTCGCTTTTTCCTTTCGTGTCCAGCCATTTCGGTGATTCTTCCAGTTTTCTGGCGATCAGCGGAAAAAAAATACCGACCGCGCCGAATAGAAAGATAAACCGCCAGCCGTAAGAGGCGGACGGCACGACCAATTTAGCCACCCAGCCGGCTGCAGGAATTCCGCATATGCCGATTGTAATACAGATTGCCTGGTATCTACCCTTAGTTGCGGATGGGAAAAATTCGCTGATATACGTACTTGCCACAATCGTTGTGGCGCCGATACCTAAACTCGTAAGAAATCTAAAAACACCGAGTATTTCTGGGTTCCAAGCCAGAGAAGAGAGGAGGGAGAAGAAAGAGAAAAAGGTGACAACCAGAATTAAACCTTTTTTCCTTCCGAAACGGTCTGAAAACCATCCTCCGGCAGAGGCGCCGATAAACATTCCGAAATAGGAGACAGACGTAATAAAAGCGATGGTATGAGTAGAAATGTTCCATTCCTTTAAAAGTGAAGGCGCCGCATATGAAAACGTATTTAAATCGATAAAATCAAAAAAGTAAGCGAATGAAAGGATAACGAGCACTGCTTGATGGGCCCTTGAAAAAGGCAGTCTGTTTAATCGATTAGACGCATTTACATTGATCATCTCGTATTCCTCCGTTTATCTTTGACTTGTCTGAAGACTGGTATTAACCAATGTGATTCAGCGTATTCAGGTTGTAACTTTGCTTTGTAAACACATAGCCTTCAGAGATTTTTCTTGCTGTGCGTACTACTTTAATCGTTGTTCCATCCGGATCAGCATCTGCCTCGGTTTCTAAAATGCCGCTTGGATGTCCCAATCGAATCGTTCTGCCATAGAATGAAAATTCAGATAATATTGTATCCTGCAATAGCATGCCGGCAGTCGTACAAACCGCCCCTGTAATGGCTAAAGCTTGATGCGGTTTTTGCATGGACATCATACGAATGACAAGATCCATCTCTTCTGCGTGTCTCTTTATCCCTTTTGTATCGATATAATCCGCTGGAGATGAGATTAATGTTAGTTTTGGTACGGCAGGTGATTTTGCAGCAGCCTCATGTCTCGGAGCGAATCTGCATTTCTCGGCTGCAATCGATCGGATCATTTCGAGCTTTTCCAATATATCCGGAGTATATTCATCCGGAAGTTCTAAGCCGGTAAGCCCCGTGTCCTCTGCTTTTACAAAGACAAGCGGATTAGCGTAATCAATAATCGAGACCGAGATATTTCCATACGGTGTATCGAGAACATCAATAGGCTGACCAGTGGGAAACAGCTTACCGGTCACCGCTCCTTCAGCCTGGTGAAATGAAAGATAAATAGGAGAAGCTGTACCTGGAACCCCGGGGATAGAGCAGTCCCCCTGGTAATGAAATGTTCCATTTCTGACTTCAACTTCTGCTGCGATCACTTTTTGAGTGTTTGTATTTAACATTCTGACTTTTGTAACCGGCTCTTCAGCTTGAACGAGCCCTTTCTCAATAGCATAAGGGCCTACGGCAGAAGAGATATTTCCGCAATTGCCTTTGAAGTCGGTAAAATGGTCAGTCAAACTGACCTGAGCAAACGTATACTCAACATCTGCATCCTTTCTGGCGGATTTCTTAATAATGGCTGCCTTGCTTGTGAGAGAATGGCCGCCGCCGAGACCGTCAATTTGTCTCTCGTCAGGGCTCCCCATAATGTCTAAAAGAAAATCGCTCCATAGGTTTGTATCGTCTGGCATGTCTTTTTGATGAATAAAAACGCCTTTGCTGGTGCCGCCTCTCATGACGGTTACAGGAACTTTTTCCATGCTGTCTCATCCTTACATCATTTTGTGTGGATAAAAAGGTACCGGTCCCTTTGGAAAATATCGTATGATAAATAAGGATTATAAGTAAAACATATAATTTTTATAAAGTTGAATAAAAAACTTTTATAATAGGAGGAAATTTTATAGCAGAAAAATATTTTGGGGGATTTCATATGGATGAAAAGGATTGGATTGTGCTCATTACATTATTCGAAGAAAAAAATATGACGAAGGCGGCAGAGCGATTATATATGACACAGCCGGCGTTAAGTTATCGGCTCAAAAACCTGGAAGCACAATTCGGAGTGCGCCTTTTTTATAAAAGAAAAAAGGGGATGGAGTTCACTTCAGAAGGTGAACATCTGGTTGATTATTCGAAAGAGATGCTGCAGGAATTCAGAAGAGTGAAGGATGATATGCTCAATATGAGCCATGAAGTCAGCGGGGTTCTCAGATTAGGAGTCTCAAGCAATTTTGCTCAGTATAAGCTCCCGGCGATTCTAAAACGGTTTTCTGATCAGTATCCGTCTGTTCAATTCCACGTCAATACGGGATGGAGTGCGAAGGTGATGGATCTGCTTCATCATTCGGGGGTACACCTTGGGATTATGAGGGGAAATTATGATTGGCAAGGGGAAAAACAACTGCTAAATGAAGAGAGACTGTACCTTATTTCAAAAACTGAAATCAACAGTGAGGACCTTCCCAAATTGCCGATGATTTATTATCAAACTGATGCTTCTTTGAAAAGTTTGATTCAAAAATGGTGGAATAACCAATTTACTGAACCGCCTTTCATTGCGATGGAGGTAGACAGGCAGGAAACCTGTAAAGAGATGGTGAAAAACGGTCTCGGTTATTCTGTTGTGCCGGAAATCTGTCTTCAGCCTTCTGATGAATTATACACATTGGCGCTATCCTATAAAAATAACGAGCCTGTGATACGCGATACTTGGCTTATGTATGATTCTTCAGCGTTAGAATTATCTGTCGTCAAAGCATTCATTACTTTTTTGAATGGGAATAAAGCATAAAAAACCTGCAAGAGACATCAGCTCTTGCAGGTTTTTTGGGCATTACTTCTGGTCTTCTGTATTGCGTGTCAGCACTTTATCGATTAAGCCGTATTCTAAGGCTTCATCAGCTGATTTGAAGTTGTCGCGGTCTGTATCGCGCTCAATGACTTCAAGCGGCTGGCCGGTACGTTCAGCAAGCACTTTGTTTAATTTGTCGCGAAGCAAGAGAATGCGTTTTGCCGCGATTTCAATTTCTGTCGCCTGTCCTTGCGCTCCGCCAAGCGGCTGGTGAATCATAACTTCACTGTTAGGAAGCGCGTAACGTTTGCCTTTTTCTCCGGCTGCAAGTAAAAATGCTCCCATAGAAGCGGCCATACCGATGCAGATCGTGGATACTTTCGGTTTAATGAACTGCATTGTATCATAGATTGCCATACCGGCAGTGATTGATCCGCCAGGGCTGTTAATGTAAATGGAAATATCTTTTTCAGGGTCTTCCGCTTCAAGGAATAAAAGCTGTGACACGATGGAGTTCGCAACGTTGTCATCAATCGCAGATCCAAGCATGATAATACGGTCCTTCAAAAGACGGGAGTAAATGTCATAAGCTCTTTCTCCGCGGTTCGTTTGTTCAATGACTGTAGGTATTAAATTCATAATGCTCCTCCTTCACCTTTTAGGTAAGTATGTATTTACATGATACATTTTTGGTCAATAAAGGTCAAACAAAACGCTGACCAAAATGCCAACCTTTTCTTCTAACACCATTTTTCCCATAAAACAAAAAGTTCAAACAGCAAAGTGGAAATGAGGATGATCAGCGCCGGCGCTTGAGAAAATGATATGGTCGGAGCGCTCAAAATAGACCGCAATCGCGTCGCTACGTACGGCTGAAGGGTCTGACTACGTTGTCCGCCCTTCCAAAAGCCGTACCGGCAAATATGTTTCCAGCGGCAAATCATCAAATTCGCCTTCAATTTCTTTTGCTAAAATCTCGATGGCTGTTTTGGAAATCAATTCAATCGGCTGCTGGATGGTTGCCAAGTCCGGCAGAACCGATTGAACGGTTTCAGTGCCGTCATAACCGATCACTTTTAATTGATTCGGGATGTCTATTCCCCGTTTTTTGGCCTCGGTCATCACTGCAGCCGCCATGATATCATCGCTGGCAAAAATTCCGTCGGTGTCAGGCTGTTCATCGAATAATGTTGAAATAATGTCATGGTAATGCTGATAAAAGGGTACTTCATATGTAATAGGCTTCCGTCCGTGTTCATGCATGACGTCTTCGTATGCTTTTCTTCTGAGGTTTGCAGGTGTTTCGAGTTCAAGCGGGCCGTTGATATGGACGATGTGCCGGCATCCTTTTTCAATCAGCAGTTCTGCCGCCTTTTTTCCGCCGTCATAGTTGTCTGAGCCGACGACGGGAATCGTGTCCGATAAGTAATGATCAATGGCGACAATCGGCAGATTTTGCTTGTGATAATTGAGAATTCCCCGGTTGTAAGTCACGGCGATCACGCCGTCCACTTGGTTTCTTATCAGCATCTCCAAATATTTTTCTTCCTTATCCTTTCGATGTAAACTGTTGCAAAGCAGCAGTTTGTAGCCCATGGACGTACAAATGCTTTCAATATGAAAGGCGAGTTCGCCGAAAAACGGGTTGCTGGAGTTTGGGATGATAAGCCCTATTAAATTGGTTCGTTTTCGGAATAAAGAGCGGGCCAGATCGTTTGGAAAGTAATTGATTTCTTCCATCGCCTTGTACACTTTTTCTTTTGTTTTTTCGCTGATATAGCCGCGGTTATTTAATACCCGCGAAACGGTTGTAGATGAAACTCCCGCTATTTTCGCAACATCATGAATGTTAGGCTTCATTCCCGTGCCCTCCTGCTTACTGAAATGGCTTACAATTTCCGTCACGCACTTATTTTAGAGAATCAGGCTGACATGTGCAAGGACATTCCGTGTTTCTGTTTTCATATAAAGAGGGTGCGTTTTGTTTGATTAAAATAATCAGAAAATTGTATGTCAACCGATTGACATATGGAACCGGTTGACATACAATTTTTTTGAAAGCGCTTTATTTACGGAGTGAAGGGAAGTGACGGGTATGGAGAGATGGCTGGCGGCAATAAAGTGAAAGAATTAAGCAGCGATAGAAAGTAAGCGCTTACTCAGAGATCGCATGTATGTGATGAAAATGAAGAAGGAAGTATGCGGCTCTAAAACGGCTATTAAAAGGTCCTATTAAAGGAGCGGTGCAAATGAAAAGCTCAAAAAGTCTGTATTGGAAACTGAGTGCTTATTTTTTCTTTTTCTTTTTTACTTGGTCTTCCAGCTATTCTTTATTTGCGATTTGGTTAGGGCAGGAAATCAATTTAAACGGATCAGCGACAGGCATTATCTTTTCTGTAAACGCCGTATTTGCTCTGTGCATGCAGCCTCTTTACGGTTTTATCTCTGACAAATTGGGGCTGAAGAAAAAGATATTGTTTATGATCAGCTGTCTTCTCATATTCACGGGTCCGTTTTATATCTTCGTCTATGGGCCGCTTTTACAATACAACGTCTTTCTTGGCGCCGTTGTCGGAGGCTTATATTTGGGAGCCGCTTTTTTGGCGGGGATAGGCGCGATTGAAACGTACATTGAAAAGGTCAGCCGAAAATATGATTTCGAGTATGGTAGATCAAGAATGTGGGGCTCGCTGGGCTGGGCGGCGGCTGCATTTTTTGCAGGGCAGCTTTTCAATATCAATCCCAATATCAACTTCTGGATCGCGTCTGTTTCAGCCGTCATATTAACGGCCATTATCATGTCTGTGAAAATAGAAATGACCGATCATGAGAAAAACAGAGCGGATTCGGTCCGGTTAAAAGACGTGGGGCGGCTCTTTTTACTAAGAGATTTCTGGTTTTTTATGCTGTACATTATCGGGGTGACTTGCATTTACGGCGTATATGATCAGCAGTTTCCGATCTACTATGCGTCTTTGTTTCCTTCAGTGTCGACGGGTAACCAAGTATTCGGCTATCTTAATTCATTCCAGGTGTTTTTGGAGGCCGGCATGATGTTTCTTGCGCCTTTTATCGTCAATAAGTTCGGGGCGAAAAACAGTTTGATTTTAGCGGGGTTTTTAATGGCTTTCCGCATCGTCGGGTCCGGAATTGCAGTTGAGCCTGTAGGCATTTCATCAATGAAACTCATCCACGCACTGGAATTGCCGATTATGCTGATCGCCGTTTTTAAATATTTGGCTGCCAATTTTGATACGCGTCTGTCGTCCGTCCTTTATCTCGTCGGTTTTCAATTCGCATCTCAGGCAGGCGCGTCGATTCTGTCGCCGCTTGCGGGAGGATTATATGACAGTGCGGGGTTCCGTCAAACCTATCTCATCATGGGAATCGTCGTCTTCGGTTTTACCGTCATCTCCATATTTACTTTATTGGGCCCGAAACAAAACAGCAGGCGTGTCCAGCGTCTGCAAAAAATCGGATAGAGAGGATGTTACAAATGGATAGAATTCAGCAGGCGGAAGAAGCTCTGAAGGAAGCCGAGGGTAAAGTGAAACAAAGATATCGATTGGGGTACCATATTATGCCCCGGGCGAATTGGATCAATGATCCGAACGGGCTTATTCAGTTTAAAGGAGAATACCACGTCTTTTTTCAGCATCATCCGTATGATGAGCATTGGGGGCCGATGCATTGGGGACATGTAAAAAGTAAAGATCTCATTCATTGGGAGCACCTGCCGGTTGCCTTAGCTCCGGGCGATGCATTCGACCAAAGCGGCTGTTTTTCGGGAAGCGCGGTCGATGATCATGGAAGATTAGCCCTCATCTATACAGGACATAATATAATTGATCAAGAGAAAGACCTATTCTATCAAACTCAAAATATCGCTGTCAGCCAAGATGGAATCGTGTTTGAAAAGCTTCAGGAAAACCCTGTTATTGCGGAACCGCCGGAAGACAGCGCCCGTCATTTCCGCGATCCGAAAGTATGGAAGCATCGCGATGTTTGGTATATGGTCATCGGCAACTCTTCAAAAGAAAACGTCGGACGGGTCGTTTTATACCGTTCACCTGATTTGCGTGATTGGGAATACGCGGGGGTTCTCGCCCAAAGTGACGGTAATCTCGGCTATATGTGGGAATGTCCTGATTTCTTTGAATTAGGCGGCAAGCATGTCCTGCTGATTTCGCCCCAGGGGATCGAGGCGGACGGTGATTCATATCAAAATTTACATCAAACCGGTTATTTAATCGGTGACTATCATGATGAAACAAACAAATTTACACACGGTGCTTTTAAAGAACTGGATCACGGCCATGACTTTTACGCCGTGCAAACATTATTAGATGATAAAGGACGCAGAATTGCCATCGGCTGGATGGATATGTGGGAATCTGAGATGCCGACAAAAGCGGACGGATGGTGCGGTGCATTGACTTTGCCGCGAGAACTGACTTTGCGTGATGATCATAAACTTTTGATGAATCCCGTGGAAGAAACCAAGCAGCTGCGGAAAATGGAGTATCGGGAATGTGCCGGACGATCGCTTTCAGGGAGTTACTTGACAAAGACATCCGAAGACCTGCTTGAAGTCCGAGTCGTGTTTGATATAAACGATTCTGATGCCGAAACGGCAGGTTTTAAGATTCGCGGCCTTGACGAAGAAGAACTTGTGCTGACATACAATCTAACGGATAAAAAGCTGACACTTGATTGCACCAAGATGGGGAAAGCGAAAGACGGTGTGAGAAGGGTGCAGACGGATACAAACGGCAAGCTGGCGCTGCGTATCTTTATTGACAGATCCTCGATTGAAGTATTCGCCAATCATGGAGAAACAACGATGACAAGCCGTATCTATCCGAATGAAGGCAGATTGGGGATTGAGCTGTTTTCTGAGAAAGGCGCCGTAAAAGTTGAGGAATTCACCTATTGGACGTTAAAAGACATTTGGAAAAAAAGCTGAAACGGGTGATTACCGCTCTTTCTGCAGTGATTGAAAATGAACCGAGCCGGGAGGCAGTACGCCTGAAATGGGTTTTTTGTGAAAATCAATGCCGGTAAACGATGCAGGATTATGCTGCATGAGGACGCTGCATAATCCTGTTGTGCATTATCAAAAAAGAGTTGCTTTCTGCGCGTTTCTTTATTATAATATAAAGGTATCTGATTGAAAAAACGTGCGCTCGTAGCTCAGTTGGATAGAGCGGTGGTTTCCGGTACCACGTCTGTCGGGGGTTCGAATCCCTCCGAGCGCGTCTCAGTTAAGAGGATAAGAAAAACCTCGCAGATGATAAATCTGCGAGGTTTTTTTATTTTATCTTGTTTTGAAACTGTTAACGAATGTGTCTCTGTTATGTTCGGTTCCGGCAATCAGCCGCGCACTTTCACTGATCCGCTGTGCGAGAGCTTTTTGCGCCTTACCTTCAAAGCTGTTCAATAGTGCTGAATACACTTCATATAATTCATCTTTCAACGTATCCATTTCGAATGTCGGTTTCAGCGTTCGGCGGACTGTTTCAAGTTTTGTCCCCGCTGCCTGCGTCATCCCTGTTTTCAGCATCTGCCGCTGCAGCATTTTCTTCATTGGATCGTCCTTGTGTTCTAAAAGTTCGTCTAATGTCGGCATTATGTATACACCTCTATCATCTTAACCAGTTTGCGAGCATCTGGTCTTTTTCCTGAAATTCGTCTGCTATTTTATGTAAGAATCCGCCGATCTCTTCAAGGTCTGTGATCGCTGCCTGCAAAGAATCAATAAACGCCTGCTCAGCCTGAGTGTCGTAAAAAATCGGGCCTTTCTCGTAAGATAGCGCAATATCTTCAATTGTATTGGTCACGTCCTGTGCTTGAAGCTGGTCATACAAGCCGTGTCCGACTTGACCGTAGAATTCCGTTTTCAGCTCGGCGATTTTTTCATCGTGCTCCTGATAGGCGTTCTGCGCTTCTTTTTTCATCGTCCGCAAATCCTCAGCCATGGCCTGCACCTTTTCAGCCAGCTTCTTTGCGTTTGTCGGCGTTACTTTTATTGTATCTGCGCTTCCGATCGCACCGGCCGGCAGAAGAGCGCCGAGGTTTTTGTCAAAGACTAATTCATCTCCGTTCGGATTTGCGATAGTTCCGTTTCTGTCGAACACGAAATTTGCTTCGTTTAAGCCGTGTGTATCCGGATTTCTCAGAATGACGGTAGTGAAGAAATAAGCGAGATTTTTTCCGATCTGCTCGCTCAATTTTCCATCAAGCCGCTGCTTTCGGCTGAACTGTGAGAGCGAGGGGTTTTTCGTATAAATTGTGGTCCCGTTGTGGCGGTCATATTCGTTCCAATAACCTGCCCCGACCATGTCGTCCGGATTGATAATTGACCGGATATAAGGATCATATATGCCGTTGTTGATCTCTTTCTGTGTTTCTTCATCGTGCAGTTTCACGACGGAAGGACTGTTAAACGCGACGGCGTACACATCATTATTCACCGCGCTGTATTCGGCCTCAGCGCCGCCGAGTGAATGGCCGGTTGTTGAAATAATCGTTGACGTTCCGGCATACTTTTTCTTTACGCTGCGTACCAGCTGATCGGCTTGATCGATTTGCGAAGTTTTCGTCATCAGCTTATACTTTCCGGTTGTGAGCATGGCGTCTTGAGAGGGCGTTCCGTGATAGGTTCCGAGTGTTTTTGATGTATCCTTTGCGTCTTTTTTTACAATATAATGTACTTCTTTTTTCGGATCATTTCCGAAAACAATATTGCTGCCGTCCGCTTTTGCGCCGTCATTGATCGGATCTTTTGCGATATCGGTTCCCGCAAAGGCGACGACCACGTTTTCGGGGTTTTTTGATTTTATCCATTTTCCGTTGTTCTTTTCAGCTTGTGACAGAACAACCGCGTCAAGTCCGGTATCGTTGTCCGATTTTATTTGATCGACGTACCATCTGGTGGAAGATTTAAATTTTAATGGCTTTTGTGTTTCTAAGTGATTCTTAAGAGTTTCATAATCATAAGATACTTGGCTTAAATAAAAGTATTCTCGGTCACTGATATTTGTTACATTGATGTTTTTAGACATGTACAACACCCCGGAGTTGATGTAAGATTAATCTAAGAAAGGATGAGTTTATGAAGAAATACATAATTATCCTAATCTCTGTAATAATTATAGCATTAGGAGGTATTTACATGAAGTACCAACATGATAAAAAAGAAGCAGAACAAGAACTTTTTATCCAAGCGAAAAATAAAATGAAAAGCTATATAAAAGCTAATTACAAAAATATAAAGCAAATTACATACATTAACGATTATAAAATAAATCCTATGGGTGGTATTTCCGTGAAGGGGTACTTGAATGGTAATAAGGAAAAAGAATTTTTCGGGCTTTATGACAAAACGAATGATGAAATAGGAGTTTCGTCAGTCGATGCGGAAGAGAAACCTGAGTGTCAGGAAAAAGAATGTGAATACTAAAAAGACGTTGGAATAGAGAAGAATTCTTTATGTTTATTTTATTGATTTAGCTGGCGAAATTACAGTTTAGTGATATTTGAATAATGTAATACCAAACGAATTTGCCGGTTTATATGATCCTCCAGATGACAAAATAGGGAGCTCCTCTGTGGATGCGGAAGAAAAATCTTAAGACGCCTAACTGGCGTCTTTATTTTTGTATTGGCTGGCCCCAAAAACTCTAACGGATAAATCCCTTTCCTTAAAGAGTAGCCATTCTTGTTTTTCTCCTTGTAATACACTTCTTTTTGCGGATCATTACCGAAAACAATATTCCAGCAGTCAGAGATCGGGTCTTTTCCGATATCGGTTCCCGCAAAGGCGACGACCACGTTCTCGGGGTTTTTTGATTTGATCCATTTTCTGCTTTTTGTCTTGATGCCTTTTGAGAATACAAAGGCATCAAGCCCCGTATCAGAACCCTGCTGCGCTTTCTCAACGTACCAATATGACGCTTACTTATTTTGTAAGGAGTTTTATATTTCATATGCAGGGCTAACATTTTATAATTGTAAGCTGCTTGACTCAAACAAACGGTAATATTCTTTATCTGTGACATCAGAGACGGTTATTTCTTTTCCTTTTGTGAAATATACATCACCTTTCTTATATTGTAAAATAGTTCCGAAAGGATGATACGCATGAGAAAATACATTATTATCCTAATTGTTATAATTATAGCAGTGGGAGTTTTTTTCGTGAAGCATCAATATGATAAACATAAAAACGAAGAAAAACTTGTGATTGAGGCGCAAGAGCACATGAAGAATTACTTGAAAAAAGACTATAAAAATGTAAAGGAAGTTCATTTTTCAAAAGACTACAATATCGATCCGACAGGCGGAGTTGAAGTTTCAGGCTACATAAATAATAATAAAGAAAAAGAATTTTCCGGTATATATGATCCAACGAATAAGGAGATAGGGATTTCAGTGGTCAATGCCGAAGAAAGGTAAAATACCCACCTCAGGATGAGTGGGTATTTATTTTGTTTAATTATCTTACAAGATTCGAGATATGTTTCTCATACAGTTCAAACCTATTCCTGAGATCAATCGCCTCTACCGTCTCATTTGTCGAGGTATCCCCGATATTAACGGTACAAATATCATGACAACTCAACGATAGGAAAAACGTCAGATCAGCATTTCACTCGCTTTAAGTTCCAATCTTAACTTGTCAGCAACAATCGCGATGAATTCTGAATTGGTTAGCTTTGCTTTTGACATGCTGAAAGTATATTCATATCGAGTTTTCGCTCATTTCGTTTACTTAAGAACGACAGTTATTTATAGGAAGGGGTTGATTTCCAAATGAAGAAAAAGTACATAATTATCCTTATTTTAATAATTATAGCAGTTGGGGGACTTTTTATGAAGCATCGGTATGATCAAAAGGAAAAAGAGTTTGCTCTACTCGAAGAAGCCCAGAATCATATGGAAAAGTTTTTAACAACGAACTATAAAAATGCGGATGATATCCATTTTTCTGAGAATTATTATATTAATCCAATGGATGGTATTAGTGTTAAGGGTTATACTAACGGAGAAAAAGAGTTTGAAGGTCTGTATGATCCAGGCAATAAAGAAATATTATCATATACGGTTGATGCCGAACCAAAAGAAGAATGTAAAGATAAGCTTTGTACAAGATAAATTAGCCTGCTCACTTGAGCTGGGCTAATTTTGTTTTATTGCTAGGATATCGCGAACCATCTTTCTAGTCCGCGAGCTGCATATGGTGCATGAAGCGGTAATGAATTTACACTAAACGAAAAAGACAAGGGTTTCGGCATTTGCCGCCCTTGTCTTTTTTGTTGAACACCTCTTTTTCCGGGTAAACTTTATCAGAGGCAGCTCATTATTTGACAGTCCATTTTAACAGCGTTACAATTAAACGTGTAAATAGTTACATGTTTAAGTGAACATAATACCTCGGGAGGTGATACGTCTTGAATGAACCTTCTTTAAAAAAAGTGATGTCTCTGCAGATTGAAGTGGATGAACCGATCGTTGCGGGGCAGACTGGATTAGGGAAAAGGCAGTTGATTCCGATACGGGGCGGAACGGTCAGCGGCGCCGTAAAGGGACGTGTGCTTCCGGGCGGGGCAGATGCCCAGATCATTCGTCCGAACGGCCGGGTCGATCTTTCTGCCAGATATGCGCTGGAGACGGAGGAGCATGAAGTCATCTATGTAGAGAACAACGGCATCCGCCAAGTCAGTGAACCGTTCCGCCAACAGGCTGCAGAGGGGCGCATCATTGATCCCGAGCACGTGTATTTCCGCACTGTGCCTGTGTTTGAAACAAGCAGCGAGGCATATCAGCATCTGCAGGACCGGCTGTTTATCGGGGCTGCGGTCAGATGGCCGGATGACATTCGGTTAGATATTTATGAAGTTCAATAATAAGATGGAGAGTGAGTCAACATGGAAAACTTTATCGGAAGCCATATGATTTACACGTATGAAAACGGCTGGGAGTATGAAATCTATATTAAAAATGATCATACGATCGACTATCGGATTCATAGCGGAATGGTAGGCGGCCGCTGGGTGCGCGACCAGGAAGTGAATATCGTCAAACTGACAGAAGGCGTATACAAAGTGTCATGGACTGAACCGACAGGCACAGACGTTTCCTTAAACTTTATGCCGAATGAAAAACGGATGCACGGAATTATTTTCTTCCCGAAATGGGTGCATGAGCATCCGGAAATCACGGTGTGCTACCAAAATGATTACATTGACGTGATGAAAGAGTCACGTGAGAAATATGAAACGTATCCGAAATATGTCGTTCCCGAGTTTGCGGATATTACGTATCTCAACAATGCGGGAATCAATAACGAAGCACTGATTTCAGAAGCGCCGTACGAAGGAATGACCGATGATATCCGTGCGGGAAAATTAAAATAAGAGAAAAAACCCGGCAGCTTGGCCGGGTTTTTTGTATCCTTTTACGACAGGGTTTTGGTCATGATAAAGTCGACTTGCTTATCATCCCCCATATAAAAAGAGTGTTCTCCAGTTTGGACAAACCCCATTTTTTGATAAAAGGCGATTGCATTTTCGTTTTTTTCCCATACGCCCAGCCAGATTTTCTTTTTATTGTGTGCTGTTGCGATTTTCACAGCTTCATTCAGCAGATATTTGCCGAGTCCGTGTTTCTGGTGGTTTTTTCTTATATAAATTCGCTCAATCTCAAGAGAATCTTCACCCATTTTTTCTGATTGTGCTTCGTTCATGTTGACTTTTACATACCCCGCAAGGTCATCATGATAATAAACAAAATAGAATTGAGAAGACAGATTGGATAATTCCTTTTTCAGCTGTTCAGAGCGGAATGCATTTTCCAAATAAGCTTTCATATTTTCTGGTGAATTTTGATCCTTAAATGTATCATTGAATGTTTCAATGCTTATCTCCCGAAGCTCTGTTATATCGTTAAGGCTGCACTTTTTTAATTGAATACTCATGGTCATACAGCTCCTTTCTTCATTTATCATATCAGCTGATTTTTTTGTTGTATTTGCAACAAAAATACCGTATAGTAAACATAACGTATTTTTGTTGTATTTGCAACATAAAATAAGAAAATGAGGACGATAAAGTGAAATATGTTTTTTATGTTTTAGGAATCATGATCTTGACCTTTGGTATTTCTGTCACGATTCAATCAGATCTTGGAACGTCGCCTTTTGATGCGCTTATTGTGGGATTGTCCGTCCATGCAGGGCTTACCGTGGGAAGCTGGGAAATCATCATCGCTTTCCTGTTAATTTGCTGTAATTCAATGTTAAAAAGACAAAGACCGGAATTTACAGGGATGATTACGGCGTTTATAACGGGAATCGGGATTGATATGTGGCTTTTTTTCCTGCACCGAATCATAACGCCTGAACCATGGTACGGAAAGGCGGGCTGTTTTGCAATCGGTTTAGTTGTGATAGGGATAGGAACCGCAACCTATCTGCACACAAATTTCGCACCGATCCCGGTTGATCGGTTAACGTTAATTGTCCGCGAATTAACCGGGAGAAGCATCTTTTTTTCAAGAACGGTCATTTACTTCATATTTTTCATACTGGCCGTGATGCTAAAAGGTCCGGTAGGCATCGGAACGTTATTAACCGTTTGTTTAGGAGGGGTCATTCTCCATTTCTTTATGCCGATTACCGGAAGATGGATAGACGGCATATTAACAGCATCTCCAAAACAGGAAGAAACGAAAACCCGGTAACGGGGGTTTTTACCCGATTCTATCATTTTTCATTTCATCCGCATGTTCAGGGTATAATAAAAAAGGGGGAGGGATTTTTATGAGCGGTCAAAGAAAGCTCGTTTTTTACGGAGCTGTCAGCGCAGATGGCTATCTTGCGAGGGAAAATCACTCTTTAGATTGGTTAATCGGAACTGAAGGTGAAGACGGCACCGATTATGAAGCTTTCTATGAATCTGTCGATACGATCATCATGGGCAGAAAAACATACGAGGACATATTGGTTTTATTGCCTGAGGAATTTCCGTACAAAGGTAAAGAATGCTATGTGTTTTCGCGGACATTGACCGGGGGCACTGAACATGTGCGGTTTATTCATGAAGAGCCTGCCGATTTTATAAAAGCATTGAAACGCCAAGAAGGCAAGCGGATTTGGATTGTCGGCGGGAGTGATCTGCTGCACCCGGTTTTGGAGGAAAAACTTGTCGATGAGTTTATCATTCAGATCGCCCCCGTTCTGCTCGGACGCGGAATTTCTTTGTTCAAACCCGGAGACCGGGAGACAGGACTGAAGCTGACTGATGTCAGGCGTTACAAACAATTTGCGGAGTTGCATTATGAAGTGAGATAAAATGAAGTGTATGAAAGAAACCCAGTAAAGGTTACCGGGTTTCTTTTTCATGTCTGTTTTTATGTTTTGAAATGGTGTGGGCCGGCCCGCATGAAAATCCTGCAATCATGATAACAACCCCTATCCACCTCACGGCATAGAAATCAGTGTCGCGCAGGAAGATAAATGAAACTAAGGTCATAAGCGCCCCGATTATAACGGCAGCTGTGCCGATAATACTTGATTTCTCCATATAAAAACTCTTTTATGAATGTTTGGTTAACTTATTGGGTTAGAATATAACATATCAGGGGTAATGTGGAAATGGATATACTGCGAAACTGACTGATGTCTGAAGTAAGATGAAAACGAAACGCCAAGGGAGCCGGCTCCCTTGGCGTTTTTTATGCTTGAAACAGGATGCGGCGTTTTGCTGAATCGGGATCACTTTCGACAGCGGTATCCGTGTTGAAAAGCAAAGTTTCGCGTGAATCGGTATCATATTCAGGCCAATTGAAGTGAGAGGTGTTCGGGTTTCCGGTTTTTGCAAAAGCGAGCCATGCGGATTGGATTTGTTTGGAAAGCTGTTCTGCGTCATCACCGAGCGGTTCTTGCAGCGTCTTTCTCAAAGAATCAAAGTTTCCGAACACAAACGGCAATTCCAGAGCGTGAACGGCTTTATGAAACGGCGGTGTTTCGCCATGCCAATCAAAGCGGTACATCCAGACCGGTGCGTGCTGCGACTGTCCTTGTGCGAAAGCGACAGCCGGCCGCCAGAAAATCAGATCCGTCATCATATCGATTTGTCCCTTTAATGAATGCGGATATAAATCTGCCGCTTGCTCGGTGCAGTTCTCTCCGAGATGATAATGCAAATAATCTTGCTGCTTTTTCTCGGAATGAATGTCTGTATCAGGGGTGAAAAACAAATATGCTTCATCACGATTGGTTCCGATGATCATAGGTATGCCTTCTGCGGCCCCGTCTGCTATGGCTTTCACCGGTTCCGCAGGCAATGTGGCCGGATCGATGGCGGGCTGAAACAAAAGCTGAAAAATGTTTTGATCTAGTGAGCGCCGCACTTTATCCGCAGTCTTAAGCAGGTCATTAACGGAAAGCTCCTGCAATTGATCAGTGCCGGCTTCATGAATAAATGCCGCCGCGATGTCTTTTGCCATGTCCGCCGGGATCGTATGAGAGGCGCCGCTTTCTAAAATGGCTTTATGAAACAGGCCTTTTGCGTCAGGCATTGCCATAAGGGAGGCGATGCTCATGCCGCCTGCCGATTCACCAAATATCGTGACGTTATCCGGGTCTCCTCCAAATTCGGAGATATTGTCCTTCACCCAGCGCAGGGCGGCGATCTGATCGAGCAGCCCGATATTGGCGGAATACGCGTCATGAATAGAAGACAAATGTAAAAAGCCGAACGGTCCGAGCCTGTAATTGAGTGTCACTACAATGACATCTCCGTCAGCGGCAAGGGCAGATCCGTCGTAAAGCGGTTCGCTTCCGGCACCTAAATAAAATGCCCCGCCGTGTATCCATACCATGACAGGCTTTTTTTCGCCCTCTGAATCGGGGGCGAAAACATTGAGGTAAAGGCAATCTTCAGATTGAGGCGGTACATCTCCGGAAAACGATATAGACAGCATATCATCCGGCTGCGGACAAATCGGCCCGAACGAATCGGCATGTTTTACGCCGTCCCAAGGTGCGGGCGGCTCCGGCGCTTTAAATCTGAGCTCTCCGACGGGCGGCTTCGCGTACGGTATGCCCTTCCATGTGCGGGCACCGCGGCCGGCAGTTCCTTTCAGTGCGCCGGAGCGGGTTTGAACGGTAAGTTTTGTCATGATTTCATCCCCTTTTTTCTTTTCATTATAAACAGAGATGAAGACATGAAGCGAATAAAAGCCTTTTCATCAGCATATCATCAGTAACGCTTCCGTTCTAAAAATGATCTGACTTCCTGAACGGACAAGCCGAGTTCTTTGGCTTCCTGCATCAGCGCTTTCCATTCCTCAATGTTGGATTCAGTCAGTTTTCTGTTGCGGTAGGGTGCGGGCTCCGGGCGTTTCTCAGTCAATTTGTTCGTAAAGGTGAACAATTCTTCTTTCGGCATGCCCGACTGCACGGCCTGCACAAGGTGGATGCGCCACTCATCTTCCGTGCCTCCCATGTGATGCAGCATCGTTTCGGCATCAAAAAGCTCCGTCAGATCGACCTGCAGGGTGGCGGATACTTTTTTCAGAAATTGGATGGACGGATTTGAGTGAACCCCCCGTTCTATCTTGCTTAAATAAGATTTAGAGACACCTGCTTCAACTGCTAGCTGATTAATAGAGTAGCCTTTTCTTCTGCGGTATAAACGAATTATTCTTCCAATCATTGTGCTGAATTCTCCCCTGTATACTGGCATTTTTTTGTTCATTATAAGAAATTTTTCGTTCTTTATAAAATTTAAAATTATAAGGTAAGTGCAGTAAATAAGAGGAAAATCATGATAATGTTCTCTAAAAAGAACTAAATGGCTTAATTTGAAATTTTCAAATTTCGACCTTTTCTTTTATAATCCAATCATTAACAGAAGGGGGCGTTTAAGCCTGATGCAATAAGGATGAGGCTGTAATTACATGAATGAGAATATGAGTTTTAAAGAATTATTTGACATTATTAAACACAGACTTTTACTGATTTTTATCATGACAGCAGTTGTAACGCTGGTGACGGGATACATCCAATTCCGGGTGATTTCGCCCGTTTATCAGGCATCGACCCAAGTGCTCATTCATGAAACAAGCGGTGAAAAAAATTCGAATCTCAGCGACGTTCAGCTGAATCTTCATTACAACAATACGTTTCAAACGATAATGAAAAGCCCGGTAGTGCTTGAGAAAGTGAAGCAGACGCTGCATCTTTCTGAGACGGCATCCGCTTTAAAAGCAAAGATCACGACAAGCAGCGAAACCGATTCAGAGATCATTACCGTAGCGGTGCAGGACGAGAATCCGAAACAGGCCGCCGCTATAGCGAACACGCTGATGAAGACATTTAAAAAAGAAGTCCGTGACAGGATGAATATAAAAGGCGTCATTGTTTTGTCTGAGGCAAAAGCATCGGAAAGCCCGATGGTCAAGCCTTCGCGCATCCGAAATATCATGATGGCGTTCGGTGCGGCTCTCATGGCGGGTGTGACGCTTGCGTTTTTTCTCCACTTTCTTGATGAAACCGTTAAAAGCGAGCGGCAGCTCAGCGAAAAAACAGACTTGCCTGTTTTAGGGGTTGTGTATGACATCAAAAATCAGCAGACACGGTCTGATGAAAAACATTTCGGGGAGTGAGGCGTTTGGGATTCAGAAAAAAGAAATCAAGAAGGGGACTGGCTCAAATATCCGTTTTACATCACAAATCATTGGTGGCTGAACAATACCGCACCATTCGGACAAATATTGAGTTCTCCTCTGTTCAGACCCATTTGCGCTCTATTCTCGTCACTTCTTCCGTTCCGGGAGAAGGAAAATCATTCAGCGCCGCCAACCTTGCCGCGGTATTTGCGCAGCAGGAAAAAAAGGTGCTGCTCGTCGATGCGGATTTACGAAAACCGACGATACACGAGACCTATCAGCTTGAAAATGTACAAGGCCTTACGAATGTGTTAGTCGGAAACGCTTCCCTCGGCGAAACGGTGCAAAAAACGCTGATTGATAACCTTTACGTCTTAACGAGCGGGCCGACGCCGCCGAATCCGGCTGAGCTTTTATCTTCAAAGGCGATGGGAGAGCTGATTCAGGAGATGTACAGCCGGTACAGTCTGGTTATTTTCGATTCACCTCCGCTTTTGGCTGTGGCGGACGGACAGATTTTAGCGAACCAGACAGATGGAAGCGTTCTCGTCGTCTTGAGCGGAAAAACGAAAATGGATACCGTCCAAAAGGCGAGAGACGCGCTCCAGCAGTCAAAGGCAAAGCTTTTGGGGGCGCTGCTGAATAAAAAGAAAATCAAAAAAACGGAGCACTACTCTTATTGAGCGGTGCAGGTGATGTCTCCTTACCTTTATCAACGGAGGCACTCGGCTCTGCTGTGGGCGGCGTTTTCCGCTGCCTTAGATGCTGGTCGTCGGTGGCGGGGTGTGAGGACGGGTTAAATGCCCAATTTTATCTTAAGATGATGCATTGTTATCGGCTTAGCTGTTATGTCTGTTTTTACGAAAACCGTATCAGCTAAACCGATAAATGAGGAGGGGAAAGATTGACTTACCGGAGAAGACTTTCAATGATTTTTGCATTGGATACGTATCTCGTTTTACTTTCCGTTGTTATAGGATATCAATTTTTTGAGGATTCTTATCACTTTTATGACTCCGGAGCGTTGCTGCTGACTGCCGTGAGCATGCTGATCAGCCATCATGTATGCGCTTTTATGTTTCACCAGTATAAGCAGGTATGGACGTACACGGGAATAGGCGAGCTGCTTGCCTTGATGAAGGGGATCACGCTGTCAGCAGCCGTAACGGCGGCCGTCCAATACGGGGTGTTCCACACGATTTTGTTCCGGCTGTTGGCCGTCAGCTGGATGGTTCAGCTATTGTTCATCGGAGGAAGCCGGATGATTTCCCGGGTGCTGAAAGAAACGATCGGCAGGAAGCAAAATGACTCTTCCCGGGCGCTGATCATCGGCGCAGGTGCGGGGGGGACGCTGCTCGTCCGTCAGCTTACCCAGAAAAATGATCTCGGAATCATGCCTGTGGCTTTTATTGATGATGACCAGACGAAGCATAAGCTCGAAATCATGGGCCTGCCCGTCATCGGCGGAAAAGAAAGCATTATGCCGGCAGTGCAGAGGCTGAGAATTCACCATATTATCATTGCCATTCCGTCTCTTTGCACCCATGAGCTTCAGACGTTATACAAAGAATGTGTGCAGACGGGCGCCCATATTAAAATCATGCCGCAATTTGATGAGATCCTGCTCGGAACGCAGGCTGCCGGACACATCAGAGATGTAAAAGCCGAAGATCTCCTCGGCAGAAAGCCGGTCACCCTTGATACGAGCAAAATTTCTGACAGCATCAAGGGAAAAACGATTCTGGTGACGGGCGCCGGCGGCTCAATCGGTTCTGAGATCTGCCGCCAGATCAGCGCCTTTCTTCCTCGGGAAATCGTCCTTCTCGGCCACGGGGAGAACAGCATTCATTCCGTACATACCGAGCTGTCCGCACGCTTCGGCAAAGAGGTGCTCTTTCACGCGGAGATCGCCGATATTCAGGACAGAGATAAAATCTTTACTTTGATGAAAAAATACGAGCCGCACGTCGTCTATCATGCGGCTGCCCATAAACATGTACCGTTAATGGAACATAATCCGGAAGAAGCCGTTAAAAACAACATTATCGGCACGAAAAATGTCGCCGAAGCCGCCGACATGTGCGGAACGGAAACCTTCGTGCTGATTTCTTCTGACAAAGCGGTCAATCCGGCCAATGTCATGGGCGCGACGAAACGGTTTGCGGAAATGGTCATCATGAACCTCGGAAAGGTCAGCAACACCAAATTCGCCGCCGTCCGTTTCGGAAATGTGCTCGGAAGCCGCGGCAGCGTCATTCCGATTTTCAAAAAGCAGATTGAAAAAGGCGGACCCGTCACCGTCACGCATCCGGCGATGACAAGATATTTTATGACGATCCCCGAAGCGTCAAGACTCGTCATTCAGGCGGGGGCGCTTGCAAAAGGGCGGCAGATTTTCGTTCTGGATATGGGAGAACCCGTCAAAATCGTCGATCTGGCCAAAAACCTGATTCATTTATCAGGCTATACGACAGAACAGATTCCCATCGAATTCTCCGGCATCCGCCCGGGAGAAAAGATGTATGAAGAATTGCTGAATCATAATGAAGTACATACGGAGCAGATTTTTCCGAAAATCCATATCGGGAAAGCGGTGGACGGGAATTGGGCCGTGCTCATCCGTTTTATGGAGGAATTCAGCCGTCTGCCTGAAGAAGAGCTGAGAAAAAGGCTGTTTGAGGCGATCGAATCAGTACATGAAGAAGCGGCCGCAGGCGTGTGATGGGAGGACAGAAAGATGACGAAAAAAGTATTATTCTGCGCCACTGTCGATTATCATTTTAAAGCCTTTCATCTCCCGTATTTTCAATGGTTTCAGGACATGGGCTGGGAGGTGCACGTCGCGGCAGGCGGCAATATGAATCTTCCGTTCGTTGATGAAAAGTTTTCCATTCCGATCCGGCGCTCGCCGTTTCATCCCGAAAATCTTTCTGTTTACAGGCGGCTGAAACGGCTCATTCAGGACAACGGCTACGACATGATTCACTGCCATACGCCGGTCGGCGGCGTGCTCGCACGCCTTGCGGCGAGACAAGCGCGCCAAAAAGGGACAAAGGTGCTGTACACCGCGCACGGCTTTCACTTCTGCGACGGAGCGCCCCTGAAAAACTGGCTTCTTTATTACCCGATCGAAAAATTTCTCTCTTCTTACACGGATTGTTTAATTACGATTAATGAAGAGGATTACGAACGGGCCAAGCAAATGAAAAAAACAGCTTGCGGCGCGAAAAAAATACACGGCATCGGGGTGAATACAGACAGGTTTCGCCCTGTGAGCCGGGAAGAGAGTGAACGTCTGAGAGAAAAACACGGCTTCGGCGCCGGGGAATTTATTCTCGTATACCCCGCTGAATTAAACGGCAATAAAAACCAAGGACTTCTCATTGAGACTGCGGCACTGCTGAAGAACCGCATCCCGGAGCTGAAACTCGTATTTGCAGGAGAAGGCGCGATGGAAGCGCCGTACAGAAAAAAGGCTGAATCACTCGGTGTATCCGACATGGTGCGGTTTTACGGTTTTTGCCGCGATATTCATGAACTGATTCAGCTTGCCGATCTGTCTGTCGCCTCAAGCATCCGTGAAGGACTCGGCATGAATCTGCTTGAAGGAATGGCTGCCGAAAAGCCGGCCGTTGCCGCGGACAACAGGGGACACCGTGAGATCATCGAAGACGGCGTGAACGGTTTTCTCGTGCCGGCCGGAGACAGCGCGGCATTTGCCGATCGGATTGAAAAGCTGTACCGCTCCCCGTGTCTGCGAAAAGCAATGGGACAAGAAGGGCGCAGGACGGCGGAATGTTTTTCGGAAACACGTACGGTAAAGGAAATGGCGCACATTTACGCCGGTTATATGGATAAAAAGGAGAAAAGCGTATGAATGCAGGAGCACAACCGAAAATTTCCGTGATCATGGGAATTTATAATTGCGAAGAGACTTTAGCGGAGAGTATTGAATCCATCCTGAGCCAATCTTATAAGAATTGGGAACTGATTATGTGTGATGACGCGTCAACTGACGGAACGTATCAGATTGCGCGCCGTTACGCGGATCATTACGGCGACCGGATTACGCTGATTCAAAATAAGACAAATCAACGGCTTGCCGCTTCGCTGAACCGCTGTCTGACATACGCAACGGGGGATTATATCGCCAGGCAGGACGGTGATGACATCTCCAACCCGAGGAGACTGGAAAAACAGGCCGCTTTCTTAAACAAGCACGCCCACTATCAAGTCGTAGGCACGGGGATGCTCGTATTTGACGAATTCGGCGTAAGGGGCGCCCGGCTTTTGCCGCCCGTGCCGAAACCGGGAATTATGGCGAAAGGCACACCGTTCTGCCACGGCACCGTTATGATGCGGGCCGAAGCGTACAAAGCGCTTGGCGGCTACCGGTCAGTCAGGCGGACGCGGCGGATGGAGGATATCGATTTGTGGCTGCGCTTTTTTGAAGCGGGTTTCCGGGGGTACAATCTTCAAGAAACGCTGTATAAAGTCAGAGAGGACAGTGATGCGTTTAAAAGGAGATCGTTTACGTATTCCATTGATAACGCGGTCCTCGTTTTTCAGGCATGCAGACGGCTGAAGCTGCCGCTTTCCCATTACGCGTATATCGCAAAACCGCTCATCCGCGCCATTACGCCGCCCGCGGTCATGAACCGTTATCATAAAAACAGGGACATCCGCCAAAAAGAAGGGCTTGCCGAACATGACTGACAAACCGATGCGGGTGCTGCACATCTTCAGCGGGATGAACAGGGGCGGCGCAGAAACGATGATGATGAATTTGTACCGGAAGATGGACAGAACGAAGGTGCAGTTTGATTTTTTAACCCATAGGAACGATCCGTGCGCTTATGATGAGGAAATTCTCGCTCTCGGCGGACGGCTTTTTTATGTGCCGAGCATCGGCAGCACAAACCCGATTACATTTGTGAAACAGGTCAAGCGGGTGATTCAGGAAAAAGGCCCGTTTGCCGCCGTGCACGCCCATACCGATTTTCAGTCGGGATTCATCGCGCTTGCCGCTCGTTTAGCCGGCGTCCCGGTGCGGATTTGCCATTCGCACAGTACGTCGTGGCGGGGGCGGGCGTCGCGGCTTGCCGGGATGCAGCTGTTAGTTTTCAGACGGCTGATCACGGCAAACGCCACGGCACTGTGCGCCTGCGGGGAAGACGCGGGCCGTTTCTTATTCGGGAAAGAAAAAGACGTGCATCTTTTGCCGAACGGCATTGATCTCGACTTATTTGCCGGCGGGTGCGCGGACACAGAAGTTGAAAAAAGGAAGCGGGGCATTGCAGTCGGCCGTTTGGTGATTGGCCATATCGGCCGCTTTACAGAAGAAAAAAACCACGAATTTCTGCTCCGGCTGGCCGCTGATATGAAAGAGCGGGGCATCGGTTTACAGCTGATTCTCGCCGGAGACGGTCCGCTTCGCACCGATATGGAAAATCTGGCGGCGAAGCTGGGGCTTGATGATGATGTGCGTTTTATCGGCATAGAAGACCGCGTTCATACCCTGCTGAAAACGCTGGATGTATTTGTCATGCCGTCTCTTTATGAAGGGCTGCCCGTCACGCTCGTTGAAGCGCAGGCCTCCGGGGTGCCGTGCGTGATATCAGACGGCATAACGGAAGAAGCCGATGCCGGGCTCGGGCTGGTCAAAAGGCTCAGCCTCAAAGAACCGCCCGGACAATGGGCATCCGCGGTGTTACGGGCAGCAGAGGCGGCAAAGCCTGACGGGGCGCGCATTAAAGAAACCCTCAGACGGCAGGGATATGACGCGGGAGAAAATGCGGGGGCTGTTATGAAGCTTTACAATATGAATTGGAAAAAGGAACAGTAACGAATGATTGTATATGTAGTCAATATGGGAATTGTTTATATTTGGTCATGGTTCGCGAAAATGTGCGGCGGGCGTGATCAATCGCTTTCGACCGGATACCGGCCGAATCAGCTCGTCATGATCGTTCCGTTGCTATCGCTCGTATTGGTCTCCGGTTTGCGCTACAGAGTCGGGACGGATTTTCAGACGTACGCGCTGATGTACAAGCTGGCGGGAAATTACGGCAGCATTTGGGAGATCTTCGGGTTCGGAGCGAAAAAAGCAGCCGTTGATCCGGGGTTTACGGCTCTCATCTGGCTCATGAATTTTATCACGAAAGATCCGCAAATCATGTATTTCACCGTGGCGGTCGTGACGTGCAGCTTTATTTTAAAGGGGCTCGTTGAGTTCGGCCGTCCGTTTGAGCTGAGTGTGTTTTTGTTTTTGGGCACGTATCACTATTACGCTTCCTTTAACGGGATCAGGCAGTATATGGTGGCGGCCGTTTTGTTTTGGGCCGTCCGCTACGTGATCAGCGGAAGCTGGAAGCGTTATATGTCAATCGTGCTGCTGTGTTCGCTTTTTCATTCCTCAGCGCTGATTATGATTCCGGTTTATTTTCTCGTCAGAAAAAAAGCCTGGTCGCCCGCGATTTTCGGACTGTCGGCATTGTTTCTTCTTATGACGTTTCTGTATCAGAAGTTCATTTCGCTTTTTGTCGTCGTGCTGGAAAACAGCTCATACGGCCATTATGAGAAATGGCTGATGACCAATACGAACGGGATGAACGTCGTAAAAATCGCGGTGCTGCTTCTGCCGCTGTTTTTGGCTTTCTGCTATCGGGAGCGGCTGCGGAAGCTCTGGCCCGACATTGATGTCATCGTGAATTTCTGTCTGCTCGGCTTGCTCTTCGGTCTTTTGGCGACAAAGGATGTTATTTTCGCCCGGTTTAATATATATTTCGGCCTGTACCAAATGATCCTGATCCCTTATTTTGTGAGGATTTTTGATGAAAAATCAAATGCGCTGATTTATATCGCCATTATTGTCTGTTATTTTCTTTACAGTTACTTGCTTATGCCGGTCGATTCGTCTGTGCTTCCGTACAGAACGATTTTTTCCCGGTAATGGATATTGGAGGTTTATATGGAAACACCCGCGGTCAGTTTATTAATTGCTGTGTATAATACGGAAACTTATTTAGAAAGATGCTTAGATTCATTGCTCAATCAGTCGCTCGCCAATATTGAAATCGTGGCTGTTAATGACGGGTCAACGGATCAAAGCCCGGCGATTCTTGAAACCTATCAGAAGCGGGATGAGAGAATCCGGGTCATTCATCAGCAAAACCGGGGGCTCGGCGCAGTCCGCAACAAGGGGATCGAGGCGGCGCGCGGCGAATTTATCGCTTTTATTGATGCGGACGACTGGGTTGAACCTGATTATTGCCTGCGCATGTATGAAAAAGCGAAGGCTGATCAGGCTGATCTCGTGATTTGCGAATATGCGGCCGAATTTGCGGATACGGGGAAAACCGCCGTTTCAACGATCGCTTCAGCGTACGCGGGCCGCCCGAAACAATGGTACCTGAAAGATTTATTTGAAGGAAGAGTCAGCGGTTTTTCATGGAACAAGCTGTACAAAAGAACCATGATCGAGCATCATCAGCTGCGCTTTCCGCTTCGTGATGAGCTGGAGCACGTGGAGGATCAGTACTTCAGCCTCCGGGCGCATGTTTTCGCAGGTGCGGTCTCGTACGTGGATCAGCCGCTCTATCATTATCGGATTCACTTGACTTCCATTGTGCAAAGCTATCAGAAAAAGCTGTTTGACTCAGGTCTCGTTCTCTATCGGCTGAACGAGGCTTTTTTGCGTGAAAACGGCTGCTTACAGGAATACCGGCAGGAGCTGGATTTTTTCATCGTTCAGCACGGAACAGTCTGCCTGCTGAATGAATGGAAGCGGAATAATGGCGGCCGGTTTTCTGAGAAGTGGAAGAATATCAGCCGGATATGCGCTGATCCCGTGTTTCGCCTGAGCCTTTCCAAAACCGGAACGGCGCCGTTTGACGCTAAACGCTCATGCCTTCTGCTTTTGGCGAAGCTGAAGCTGATTCCGTTCGTGTCGCTGGCATCAGCCGCGTATCAGCGGGCAATCGAGTACAAAATGAAAATCAGAGGGTGAAGACATGTCGATACAATCTTTAAAAATCAATCTCGCGGAATGGCTGTTGCTTAAGGTCAAATACCCGTCCCAATTTCATTTCGGAACGTCAGCGGATGGGGCGGGGCTTACAGCGGCTAGAAAAAAGATCATTCTGACGCTGCTCCCGTCCCACGATAATCTCGGCGATCACGCCATCGCCTACGCAAGCAAAACGTTTCTTGAACGGGAGTATCCCGATTTTGACATTGTCGAGGTGGATATGAAGGATATATACAGATCCGCAAAAGCGCTGATCAAAAAGCGCCACCCCGATGATATGGTATTCATCATCGGCGGCGGGAACATGGGGGATTTGTACCGGTATGAGGAATGGACGCGCCGCTTTATCATAAAAACATTCCGGCAATATCGGATCGTTCAGCTTCCGGCGACAGCTCATTTTTCTGAATCAAAAAAGGGACGGAAGGAACTGAAGCGCGCCCGAAAAGTGTACAATGCGCATCCCGACCTTTTGTTAATGGCGAGAGATGAGACGACGTATCAATGGATGAAGCGTCATTTTCCCGGAAAAACAGTGCTCAAACAGCCTGACATGGTCTTATATTTGGATAAAAGCGAGCGGCGCATCCCGCGGGAAGGGATCTACCTCTGTTTACGGGAGGATAAGGAGAGTGCGCTGACGGCTGAGGACAGAACGATGGTTA
Source organism: Bacillus sp. EB106-06-01-XG163 (assembly GCF_058791615.1). Lineage (NCBI taxonomy): Bacteria > Bacillati > Bacillota > Bacilli > Caryophanales > Bacillaceae > Bacillus > Bacillus sp. EB106-06-01-XG163. The sequence continues at coordinate 116,075 of NZ_JBYTDS010000005.1, read as the reverse complement.
AAGAAGCTTTGGCAAAAGAGTACGGCGAGCTGCATTCCTTTACGACGACGGTCGGCCGGAGGGTCAGCCGCCATACACGCGAAAAGGAGCTGGAAGAGCTTTGGAATACGCTGAAAGGCGCGGAAGCCGTCGTCACTGACAGGCTTCACGGGATGATTTTTTGTGCGCTGACGAAAACGCCTTGTGTCGTCATTCGTTCGTTTGATCATAAAGTGATGGAAGGCTATCAATGGCTGAAAAACATACCGAACATGACATTGCTTGAACGTCCAGACCCTGAAGCCGTAACGTCCGCCGTAAACCGGCTGCTCAGCGGCAAGCATGAGGAAGGCGGTTCTTTGCGCAGTGTTTATTTTGCCGGGCTGCGCTCGAAAATCAGCGGTGATGCCCAATGACCGCGCCGCTTGTGAGCGTGATCGTGCCGATGTATAAGACAGAGCCTTTTATGAAAGAATGCGCGGTTTCTTTAACAAAACAGACGCTGAGAGACATCGAAATCATTTTCGTCAATGACGGTTCACCGGATCAGTCAGGCCGGATTGCTGAACAATTCGCCGCAGAAGATGCGAGAATCCGGGTGATTCATAAAGAAAACGGCGGTCTCAGCTCGGCCCGCAATGCCGGAATAAAAGCCGCCCGCGGCCGTTATATCGGTTTTGCGGACGGCGATGACTATGTGACGGAAACGATGTTCGAGCGGCTTTATGAAGAAGCGGAGAAGAACCGGCTGGATATCGCCGGCTGCGGTTATTATAAGGAAACGCCGTCTAAGAAACGAACGTATATGCCGCCGTCCCTTCCGCCGGGCCGCGTCTTCACAGCGGATGAAATGACTGCATTGCTGACCCGCGCGCACGAACATCGGTTTATTTGGTATGTGTGGCGCTATATATACCGGCGAGAATCTTTGCAAGGGCTGTTGTTCCATGAAGATATCCGGTTTGCCGAAGACTCTCCGTTTAATTTGGCAGCGTTCCGCCAAGCCGCGCGTGTCAAAGTGATAGACGAAGGGCTGTATATCTACCGGGAAAATCCGCAAAGTCTCACAGAAACACCGTTTAAGCCCCACTTAGATCAAGAACTGCAAAAGCAATATAAAGCGAAAATGGCTTTTTATGAGGAAAACGGGCTGACGGCCGCCTGCCGGAGCGATATCGATACATATTTGTGCAAGCATCAGATTCCGATGCTGATCGCCAACGCATGCGCCGCCCCGCAGCCGTCACATCAGATTACGGCGCACATCGGCAGAATCTTAACGTATGACATGGTAAAAACTGCGGTGCGCAGGACGCCGTGCCGCCATAAACAGCTGCTGGCGGGGGAGCGCGTGGTGCTCGGCCTGTGCAAAATGCGCCTTCCTCTTCTTCTGCATGCGTTTTTCGAACGGAAATCGAAAGAGAAAGGCAGTGCGGAAGGAGCATGAAATTTGCCATTAATTTCGGCGCCAATGTGACGGCGTTTTTACTATCGGTGTTTTTATCAGTGTGGATGACGCCCTTTATTGTGAAAACATTAGGTGTGGAGGCTTTTGGATTTGTCCATCTGACACAGAATATCATTAACTATTTCTCTATTATTACCGTTGCGCTGAGCTCTGTCGTTGTGAGGTTTTTCTCCGTCGCCGCCCACAGGGGGAACAGGGATGAGGCCAATGCGTATGTAAGCAATTATTTAGCCGCGTCTGTCGTGACATCTCTATTACTCGCTGTGCCGCTCGCCGGGACGGCTTTTTTTATTGACAAGATTATGAATGTGCCGGCCGGGCTCTTAACGGATGTGAGGCTGTCTATCGTAATCGGCAGCGTGCTGTTTATGCTGACGTTTTTTATGGCGGGTTTCGCGACGGGGCCGTTTTTTGCCAACAAGCTTTATATCACAAGCTCCATTCAGGCCGTGCAAATGCTGGTCAGGGTGCTGTGTGTGCTCGCTCTGTTTACGTGCCTGCCGCCGAAAATCTGGCAGATCCAGCTTTCGGCATTAGCGGGAGCCGTCTGTGCGGCCGTGCTGACTTTTTTCTTCTTTAAGAAATTGATTCCGTGGTTTTCTTTCAGCCGTAAAACCTTGTCATTACAGACGAGCAAAGTGCTGTTTTCGGCCGGTGCCTGGAGCTCTGTCAACCAGATCGGCGTGCTGCTGTTTCTGCAGATTGACCTCATGACGGCCAACCTCGTGCTGGGGCCGTCTGAGGCGGGTGTCTATGCGGCGATTATTCAATTCCCGCTTCTGCTCAGAAGTCTTGCAGGGACGCTTGCTTCACTGTTTGCGCCGGTTTTGACTTCCTATTACTCAAAAGGAGATATGGAAGGTCTCCTGTCTTACGCCAATAAGGCTGTGCGGATGAACGGGCTTCTGCTCGCGCTTCCCGCCGCATTATTAGGAGGGCTTGCCGAACCGTTTCTGGCGATTTGGCTGGGCCCGTCGTTTGTGCAGACGGCGCCGCTTTTATACATTCACGCCGGGTATTTGGCGGTCAGTCTCTCTGTCATGCCGCTTTTTTACGTATGGACGGCTTTTAATAAACAAAAAACGCCCGCCGTCGTTACTTTATGTTTAGGCGGACTGAATGTCATATTGGCCGTGGTTCTCAGCGGACCGGCACATCTCGGGCTGTACGGCATCACCATCGCCGGTGCAGTCTCTCTCATTTTGAAAAATGCCGTCTTCACGCCGCTGTATGTTTCGCATATTACGGGCTTTCAGAAAACCGCGTTTTACAAAGGCATGTTCGGCCCGTTGGCGGCGGCCGTATTTGCCTGGGCTGTCTGCCGGGGTATCCGGCTGTTTTCACCGCTTGACAGCTGGGCCGGCCTGATCGCCGCGGGGCTTGCCGTATGCATGAGCTATGCCGCATTCGCTTTTTTCTTCATTTGTACGAAAGAAGAAAGGCGGCTTGCTTTACAGAAATGCCGAAAAGTGAAAGGAGCTGTTCAGATTTGAAGGCGAAACGTGTATTTGATATAGCGGCCGCGATGTTGTTATTGTGCGGCGCGAGCGTCATCCTTCTCTTCGCCATGGCAGCCGTCAGATGCGCCATCGGGTCTCCGGTATTGTTCAAACAGACGAGACCGGGGCATAACGGTCGTCCGTTTACGTTGTATAAACTCAGAACGATGACGGATGCGCGTGATGAAAACGGTGTGCTGCTTCCGGATCATCTCCGTCTGACCAAAACGGGAAGGCTGATCAGAAAACTGAGCATCGATGAGCTTCCCCAGCTTTTTAATGTGCTCAAAGGAGATATCAGTCTTGTCGGCCCCCGCCCTTTGCTGATGGATTATCTGCCGCTTTACACGGCGGAGCAGGCGCGGCGCCACGAGGTGAAGCCGGGGATTACGGGCTGGGCGCAGATTAACGGGAGAAACGCGATTTCATGGGAGGAAAAATTCAAGCTCGACGTGTGGTACGTCGACAACCGCACATTTCTTCTCGACTTAAAGATTCTGCTTTTAACAGTGAAAAAAGTTCTCGTGTCAGAAGGCATACATCAAGCCGGCCATGTGACGGCAAAGCGCTTCACAGGCAGCGGAGATATGTCATCGTGAAAAAGGTCGTGCTGATCGGAAACGGCGGACACGGAAAAGTCGTGAAGGAAATCGTGCAGGCCCGTTCCGATATGGAGCTTGCGGGCATATTGGATGACGGATTCAGCGGTTTTGCCGTTCGGAACGGTTTATATACGGGCCGGACGAAAGACGTGCCCATGCTTCGGAAACTCGTCCCCGAGGCCGTATTCACGATATGCATCGGCCGCAACGGCGTCAGAAAGCAGCTTGCTGAAACGCTTGGGCTTGAAGATGACGATTATGCCGCACTCATTCACCCCGGGGCGATCGTCAGTGAAACGGCTTCCGTCGGACACGGAACGGTTGTGATGGCGGGCGCCGTCATTCAGGCGGGCGCTGACATCGGCGCCCATTGCATCATCAATACGGGGGCGGTTGCCGATCATGACAATACAATCGGAGATTACGTCCATCTTTCACCGCGCGCGGCGCTTGCCGGCGGAGTGAAAGTCGGGGAAGGAACGCACATCGGAATCGGAGCGTCCGTCATACCGCAGATTGACATCGGCCCTTGGTCTGTTATCGGCGCGGGGGCTGCGGTCATCAGCCGGCTTCCCGGCCATGTGACGGCGGTCGGCGTTCCGGCCCGCGTCATCTCCCCTATCCATAATGAAAAAGGATGATTTCATGCAAACAAACAAACGGATTTATTTGTCTCCGCCTCATATGAGCGGAAAAGAACAGGAATACATCGCAGAAGCCTTCCGTTCCAATTGGATTGCCCCGCTCGGTCCGCTCGTCAATTCGTTTGAAGCGCGGCTCGCGGAATATGCGGGAGTGAAAAGCGCGGCGGCCGTAAGCTCGGGGACGGCCGCCATCCATCTTGCCCTGCGGCTTGCGGGTGTGAAAAAAGGAGACGTTGTATTTTGTCCTTCCTTTACGTTTGTCGCCACGGCGAATCCGATTGTGTATGAGCAGGCTGAACCCGTTTTTATTGATTCGGAATGGGAGACGTGGAATATGTCGCCCGATGCGCTGGAGCGGGCGCTGCGGGATGCAAAGCGGCGCGGCAGACTCCCGAAAGCGGTGATCGCCGTCAATCTTTACGGCCAAAGCGCGAAAATGGATGAATTAATGAGCCTTTGTGACGCATACGGCGTCTGTCTGATTGAAGACGCTGCCGAGTCCTTAGGATCAACATATAAAGGCAGGCAGAGCGGCACGTTCGGCCGTTTCGGCATTTATTCCTTTAACGGCAACAAAATCATTACAACATCGGGAGGCGGCATGCTCGTGTCTGACGATGAAGCCGCGATTGAAAAAGCGAGGTTTCTTGCGTCCCAGGCGAGAGATGCCGCCGTTCATTACCAGCACAGCGAGCTCGGGTATAACTACAGGCTCAGCAACATTCTCGCGGGCGTGGGGATATCGCAGCTGGAAGTGCTCGAAGATCGCGTTCGGGCGAGGAGAGAAATCTTTCACAGGTATCGGGAAGCGCTGGAAACGTATCCGGGCATCCGCATGATGCCGGAGCTTGAAGGAACGGTTTCAAACCGCTGGCTGACGGCTCTGACGCTTGATAACGGCGTGACGCCGGAAGAAGCCGTCGCCTGTCTTGCAGAACAGAACATTGAGGCCCGGCCGCTGTGGAAACCGCTGCATACGCAGCCGCTTTTCTCATCTTCCGTCTTTTATCCTCACAGCGAACATGAGCGTGTCTCTGAGAACCTTTTCAGCCGGGGCATCTGTCTGCCGTCCGGGTCTGACTTGTCTTCTGAGGAGCAGCAGCGTGTCATTGACGCACTTGCGCGACTGTTTGAAACGAAAGGGGAGAAAACATGGACAGCCGCCATGTTATGAGCCGATTAAAAGAGACGCTGACGGGTCTGCTCAGCGTTATACCGCCGCAATCTGACATCATTTATGCCGACTATCCCCTCTACGGAAATGTAGGGGATTTATTGATTATGAAAGGGACGGAGGCGTTTTTTAAAGCGCACGGCATCCGCGTCAGACAGCGCTGGAATCCCGACAATTTTCCATTCGGGCGCCGGGCGGACAAAAAGACGATCATCGTCTGTCAGGGTGGCGGAAATTTCGGGGATCTCTATCCGTACTATCAGACGTTCAGGGAAAAAATCGTCAAATCCTTTCCGGAAAACAGGATCGTCATCCTGCCGCAATCCATCTATTATCAGGATGAGACACGGCTTGAGAAGACAGCGGCGCTTTTTGCGGAGCACAAGGATCTCCACCTGTTTACGAGAGATCATGTGTCATACGAGACTGCGAAACGCTTTTTTTCGGCGAATCATATCGGGCTTATGCCTGACATGGCCCATCAGCTGTATCCGATGGCGGCGTCAGCGGCTCCGTCACGCGGCAGGCTTCATTTTATCCGCACGGATGGGGAAATCAATCCGAAGCTGCAAAACAATTCTTCCGTTAAAAGCTGCGACTGGCAGGATGTGCTGTCAGCAAGCGACCGCAGGGGAATCGCTTTTTTCCAAACGCTGAATGTTTTGAATAAAAAAGCGGGAAACCCGCTGCCGATTGCGCGGTTTTGGAAACGCTATTCCGATTTCTTAACGAAGAAATCGGTCCTGTTTTTCAGCAGGTACGAATCGGTGGAAACGTCAAGGCTTCACGGCCACATTCTGTCCTCGCTTCTCGGGAAACCGAATACCGTCATTGATAATTCATACGGGAAAAACGCCAACTATTATTACACCTGGATGCACGAAGCGCCGGATGTCCGTCTGATCGGGGAAACCGCCGGCACGAAGGAAAACCTTCCGCTTTGAATGAGCGGAAGGTTTATTTTGTTTCTCCGCGTTTTACTTTGTTGTACGCCTCATCCAAATGCTGAATTCTTTTGAGCACAACCGAGTTTTTCGTCAGCTGATCCTGAACAAGGGTTGAAACGACGGAACGGTAATAGCTGTTCATCGCATGAATTCGGTCTTCATTCGGATTCATTTCAATGTGCTGTGTAAAGTTTTCAATAAAATAAGGAACAGAAAAAAGTTCTGACATCTATAAAGCAACTCCTTTTAATAAGTATATACGGTATGAAACCAATCATGTACAATGAAAAAAGGGGAGTGAGCATGATGGATATCAAACTTCAGCAAACACAAATGTTAAAGCCTCAATTAACGCAAGAGCTTAAACAGGCTATCACATTACTCGGATACAATTCCGCGGAACTGGCCGGATATATTGATGAGCTCTCACTGGAAAACCCTCTGATTGAACGAAAGGAAACAGACACGCCGCCACTATCTTACCATAAAACAAGTAAAAACAGGATGAAAGAACGGGACGGAAGCCAGCAGATCAGACTTACCCGCAAAACACTGCAGGATTCGCTCAAACAGCAAGCCTTAGACATGAAGCTGTCCGATGATGAGAAAAAGATTTTCAATTATCTGATACATTCATTGGACTCAAACGGATATTTAAAAGAGGACATACCAGCTGCTGCCGACCATGTATCCGCTTCACAAGAGGAGACGGAAGCGGTTCTGAAAAAGCTTCAATCCCTTGAGCCCGCGGGAATCGGCGCCAGGTCTTTGCAGGAATGCATCCTTCTTCAGCTCCGCCGTCTTCCCGAGCGGAACGAACAGGCGGAATGGATTGCCGACGCCTATTTTGAGCTATTTGCAAGAAAGAACTGGAAAGCGCTTACACTAAAAACGGGCATTCCGCTTAAAGACATTCAGGACATCGCTGACATGATCAGCGCCCTTGATCCGAGGCCGGGGCTCCGTTATGCGCATGAGGAGCCGGGTTTTTACGTGGAACCGGATATTTTCATCACAGTGAAAAACGGCATCATTCAAGCGCGGCTCAACAGCCGTTCGTTTCCTGACATCCAGCTTCATACCCATTATCAGCCGCTCTTGTCAGCTGCCGGGTGCCGTGACACGAAAAATTATCTGTCGGCAAAATATCAGGAATGGCGCTGGCTGAACCGGGCTTTGTCGCAAAGAAAACAAACGATCACGAGAATTATCGGCGTCCTGACTGAACGGCAGGAATCCTTTTTTCTCACAGGAAAAAGCGGAATGCAGCCGCTGACCTTAAGAGAGGTGGCGGAAACGCTGGAGCTCCACGAATCAACGATCAGCCGGGCCATCAAAGGGAAGTACGTTCAGACGCCGTACGGACTGTATGAAATGAAAACATTTTTCTCGGCGAAAGCTGAATCGTCGGGGGACGGCGGCGCCTCCAATTATGCCGTAAAAGCGCATCTGGAGGCATTGGTCGGTAAAGAAGATAAAAAGAAACCTTTTTCAGACCAAAAGCTTGCCGATCTGCTGCATGAACAATATGACATCCGAATCTCAAGGCGCACCGTCGCCAAGTACCGTGACCAATTAAATATTCCGCCGTCATCGGCGAGAAAACGGTACAGCTGAAACCTCCCCGAGCCAAACCCCGGGGAGGTTCTCCGTGTTACGGGATCATCCATGAAAACAGATGATGCTGTAAAAATGTAATGAGACAGACGAGCAGAAGCAAAAACAGACTGTGCTTAATCGTAAAGCGGAAAAGGTCGGCTTCCTTGCCCGCCAGACCGACAGCGGCACAGGCAACCGCAATGGATTGCGGAGAAATCATTTTTCCGGTGACACCGCCCGATGAATTGGCGGCAACGGAGAGAACCGGGTCCATCCCGACAGAGAGCGCCGTCACCTTTTGCAATCCGCCGAACAACAGATTGGCCGACGTATCAGAGCCGGTAATAAATACGCCGAGCCAGCCGAGCACCGGCGAAAAAAAGGTAAACATCGCGCCCGTCATGGCAAGCGCAAGACCGAGTGTCGTGCTCATGCCGGAAGCATTCGTCACATAAGCAAAGCCGACAACAGAAACAATGGTGACGACCGGAAGCGTTAATTCTTTCACCGTTTCTATAAACGCTTCGCCCCATGTCTTCCACGACATGCCGAGGGCGAACTTGGAGATGACGGCGGCAATCAGAATCGCCGTCCCCGCTGAACCGAAAAGCTCAAGTTTGTACACGGCTTCAATCGGCGTGCCGTCCGCCTGAAGAATCTGCTGATTTACAAATGGGACGGGAGGCGTGAAGGTCAATGCACGCCCGGCTGCATTCAGCCAGGAAAGCCACATTGACGTTCCTTCGTAATGACCGGTTAAGGCAGCCTTCACGCCGGGAATCCCCCAAACGGATATCATGGCTGTCAGAAGAAGGAAAGGAGACCACGCTTTAAACACCGCGGCGCCCCCGTACTTGATCGGCGCCCGGTCAGCGGCCGCTGCTGATTCCCGTTCTGCCGCGAAACGAAAGGCCGTTTTCGGTTTCCAAAACTTTAAAAACAGAGCGAGCGCGGCCATGGAAACAAGCGCCGACAGCACATCCGGAAGCTCAGGCCCTAAAAAATTCGAGCTTGCGTACTGCACGGCCGCAAAGGAGACGCCGGAAACAAGAATGGCCGGCCATACCTCAAAAGCCTTTTTAAACCCGCTCATCAAAATGATTAAGTACAGCGGAATAAAGACGGATAAAAACGGAAGCTGCCGGCCGACCATTTGAGAAATTTCCATTGCCGGTATCCCGGTCGGACCTTCGACGGCGGTAATCGGAATGCCGATCGCGCCGAAGGCAACGGGCGCCGTATTGGCAATCAGGCAAATTCCCGCCGCATACAGCGGCTGAAAACCAAGTCCGACGAGTAAAGCGGCCGAGATCGCGACGGGAGCGCCGAAACCGGCGGCGCCTTCTAAAAACGCCCCGAATGAAAAGGCGATGAGCAGCGCCTGCAAACGCCGGTCATCTGTAATTGACAGCACCGAACTCCGGATAATCTCAAACTGCCCCGTTTTCACGGTGATTTTATACAGAAAGACCGATGTGACGATAATCCAGCCGATCGGAAGCAGCCCGTACACCGCTCCCTGAGAAGCGGACATCACCGCTTTTTCAGCCGGCATGCCGTAAACAAATACAGCGATTAAAAGTGAAACGGCTAACGTTAAAAGCCCCGCTATGTACCCCTTCATCCGTTTCACCGCAAGCGCCCAAAAAAAGAAGATAATCGGCACGAGCGCGCAAGCTGCCGATAAAAGCAAATTTCCCCCTAAAGGAGCGTACCCCTGTGTCCATTGCATCCCTAAAAAACCCCTCCTTATGTCATGTAAGCGATTACTTTTTATGATAAGGTCATCTGATGACCGGGTTAATTAGCATTATATTTTGAAAGTTTTGAAAGTACAATACTTTTCTTGAACAAATTGTCTGAACCTGTCGGCAATACAAAAAAAGAAGTATAATAGACGATAAACATCAAGATTCACAAGTGACGGGGTGATCGCGTTGAAATATAAACAAATTAAAACGAAAAAAATCTACGAGGAAGTCGCTGACGCATTGCTGGAGAAGATAAAAGCGGGCGAGCTTAAGCCGGGTGAAAAGCTTGATTCCGTTCAGGCGCTTTCTGAGAGTTTTCAGGTCAGCCGCTCGGCGGTCAGAGAAGCGCTGTCGGCTTTGAAAGCGATGGGGCTCGTCGACATGAAGCAGGGAGAAGGCACATACATAAGAGAATTTGAGCCGTCTCATGTTTCCCAGCCGCTTTCTTCCGCCCTTTTGATGAAAAAAGAGGACGTCAAACAGCTGCTCGAAGTCAGAAAGCTGCTTGAACTCGGCGTCGCCGCCATGGCCGCTGAAAAACGCACCGAAGACGATTTACAAAAAATCCGCCAAGCTCTCCTGGAGATGAAAGACATTGACGGAGACGAAGAATTGGGCGAAAAAGCGGATTTCTCCTTTCACATGGCGCTGGCAGAAGCATCACAAAACGGGCTGCTCAAGCATCTCATGAATCATGTCTCCGCGCTCCTTTTGGAAACGATGAGAGAAACGAGAAAAATTTGGCTGTTTTCTAAACGAACGAGCGTGCAGCGATTGTATGAAGAGCATGAACGCATTTACAGCGCCGTCGCCGCCAAAGACGCGGATGAAGCGGAAGCCGCGATGACGGCGCACCTGACGAATGTGGAAGACGTGCTGGGGGCTTATTTTGAAGAAAATGTATAGAAGCTGACTTGTGAAAGGGGATAACATCACATGCAGGCCGAATCTTTTTTTTCCGACCATGTAAAGAAAGCTCTGACAAACGATCCTCCCGGGGAATGGATGCCGGCAGTTCCGAAAGCGTGCATCCCCCTGCATTCCGGCTATCCCGATCCCGCTCTCGTTCCTGACAAGGAGCTGAAAGAAGCCGCCGCCCGCCTTCTGGATGAGGAGCGCGATCTGCCGCTGCATTATATGGGAAGCCCGAGGACGGCCGTTTTAAAAAAGCAGATTCAAGAACGGTTAGCCATCCGCGGCATTCACTGTCGGGACGATGAGCTGCTCGTGACGTCAGGCGCCTGTCAGGCGATAGATCTGGCTGCACGGGTTTTCCTCGATGAACAAACCGCCGCTGCCGTTGAAGCTCCGGCTTATATGGAAGCGCTCGAGATGTTTAAAAATTACACACCGCATATCATGAGCATTCCGACAGATCAAGAGGGCCTGCAAACAGAAACATTAGCGTTCATGCTTGAGGAAAGAAAACGAAAAGGGCTTCTGCTTCCCCGTCTTCTCTACACGATACCCGCTTTTCAGAATCCTGCGGGAACCGTAATGTCAGCGAAGCGGAGAACCCGCCTGCTTCAGCTTGCCGAAACGTATGATTTTCTCATCTTGGAGGATGATGCATACGGCGAGCTCGGATTCACCGATATTCCGCCGCCCTTGAAAGCCATGGATCAAAACGGCCGGGTGCTGTACGCCGGTTCATTATCAAAAATCATCGCCCCGGGTATGAGAATCGGCTGGATTGCAGGGGACGCCGCATTCATCACGGCATTGTCTTGGTTAAAAAAAGACTTAGGCCACCCGTTTTCCCAAGCGGTGACCGCCGTCTATCTGGAACAAACGAATGTGGAAGAACGGCTCGCCGCCTTGCGGGAAGCATATCGAAGCAAACGTGACGTTTTGCTCGCCGCATCAGCGCGATATCTCCCGGAATCCGCATCCTGGCACGTGCCGGAAGGCGGTTATTTTGTATGGGTGAAAGCGCCGGGGGCGGATACGTCCGCACTGCTGGCGCGGGCTCTATCTCACGGCGTTTCCTATGTCCCCGGTAAATATTTTTTTCTGCATCAGGAAGACGGTGCGGAATATCTTCGCCTGTCGTTCAGTTATGCCGGTAAAGCCGCGATAAAAGAGGGTGTGCAAAAACTGGGACGTCTGCTGGAAAACGGGATGTAGAGCAGCTTGAGGAGCTTTCGGGCTTCTCTTTTTTTGTCCCCTTCAGCGCATCGGACGAAAGGATTTTTCAGAAAAACCTTCCAATCCATATTCAGAATAGTGTAGGATATTCATAGAGCTTTCCTAAAAACAGGTCATCAGATGACCGGATCACATATTGAGGATGAAAGAGGGGTTCATCATGAAAGTCTCATTATTTGTCACGTGCCTTGTGGATATGTTCCAGACCAATGTCGGAAAGGCGACGGTTGAGGTGCTGGAACGGCTCGGGTGTGAGGTGGATTTTCCCGAGGGGCAGATTTGCTGCGGGCAGCCCGCATACAACAGCGGGTATGTGACGGATGCGAAAAAAGCGATGAAGCGGATGATTGCCGCATTTGAAGAAGCGGAGTACGTCGTCAGTCCGTCAGGTTCCTGTACGACGATGTTCCGTGAATATCCGCATCTGTTTCAGGACGATCCGAAGTGGGCGGCAAAAGCGCAGCAGCTTGCGGACAAAACATATGAGTTAACAGATTTTATCGTCAACGTTCTCGGGGTGGAGGATGTCGGGGCGGTGCTGCATAAAAAAGCGACAGTCCATACATCGTGCCACATGACGAGGCTGCTCGGCGTGTCGGAGGAGCCGATGAAGCTTTTGCGCCATGTCAAGGGGCTCGAGCTGACCGCGCTTCCCGGAAAGCACCAATGCTGCGGATTCGGAGGAACATTTTCTGTGAAAATGGCTCAAATCTCTGAACAAATGGTGGATGAGAAGGTCGCCTGCGTGGAAGACACGGAGGCCGAAGTGCTGATCGGGGCGGATTGCGGCTGTCTGATGAATATCGGCGGGCGTCTTGACCGTAAGGATAAAAACGTCAGAGTCATGCACATCGCCGAAGTGCTGAACAGCAGATAACACGAGAAACAACAAGGGGGGAAAATCATGGCGATGAAAATCGGTACCGCCGCTTTTAAAGAGCGGGTATCAGAAGGAATAGATAATGAGTTTATGAGAGGAGCCGTCTCCGGAGCGCAGGAACGGCTCAGGACAAGAAGGCTGCAGGCGGCCGAAGAATTGGGAAACTGGGAGGATTGGCGTTCACATGCGGAAGAAATCAGACAGCATGTGCTGGACAATCTTGATTTCTATTTGGAACAGCTCGCCGAAAATGTCGCCAACAGAGGCGGACACGTCTTTTTCGCCGAAACGGCGGAAGAAGCGTCCTCCTATATCCGCGATGTCATCCGGCAGAAAAACGCCAAAAAAATCGTGAAATCCAAATCCATGGTGACAGAAGAAATCAATATGAACGAAGTGCTTGAGGAAGAGGGCTGTGAAGTCACAGAAACGGATCTCGGCGAATACATTCTCCAGATTGACGATCACGATCCGCCGTCACATATCGTTGCTCCCGCTCTTCATAAAAACAAAGAGCAGATCCGTGACGTGTTTAAAGAGAGACTCGAATACAAACAGACGGAAAAACCGGAAGAGCTCGTCATGCACGCGCGCAGCGTTCTCCGGAAAAAATTTCTCGAAGCGGATGTCGGCATTACAGGCTGCAACTTTGCGATCGCGGATACCGGATCGGTCAGTCTCGTGACGAACGAAGGAAACGGCCGCCTTGTGTCCGCGCTGCCGAAGACGCAGATCACCGTGATGGGAATGGAGCGGATCGTTCCGTCATTTTCTGAGTTTGAAGTGCTTGTCAGCATGCTGACGAGAAGCGCGGTCGGCCAGCGGCTTACAAGTTACATTACGGCGCTGACGGGTCCCCGGCAGCAAGGAGAAGCGGACGGGCCTGAGGAATTCCACCTCGTGGTTGTGGACAACGGGCGTTCCCGCATACTCGGCACGGAATTTCAATCAGTGCTGCAATGTATCCGCTGCGCCGCCTGCATCAACGTCTGTCCCGTGTACCGGCATGTCGGCGGACACTCGTACGGGTCCATCTATTCGGGTCCGATCGGCGCCGTCTTATCGCCTCTTCTCGGCGGATATGACGAATACAAGGAGCTCCCGTACGCATCTTCCTTATGCGCGGCCTGTACGGAAGCATGTCCCGTTAAAATTCCGCTGCACGAGCTGCTGCTCAAGCATCGGCAGAACATCGTGGAAAAAGAGGGCAAAGCGCCGATCAGCGAAAAACTGGCGATGAAAGCCTTCGGGCTCGGCTCGTCATCCCCGTCCCTTTATAAAATGGGATCGAAATGGGCGCCTGCCGCCATGACGCCGTTTACGGAAGATGACAAAATATCAAAAGGGCCGGGGCCGTTAAAAGAATGGACGGCAATACGGGACTTCCCGGCGCCGCATAAATCGAGATTCAGAGATTGGTTTAAAGACCGGGAAAAACAAAAGGGGGAAGAATGATGATGAAAGGGACGGTTACACATCAGGAATCCTTTTTAAACCGGATCGCCGAACGTCTGGGCAGAGAGCGCAGGAAATCAGGCGTGTCCCTGCCTGAATGGAAGTATCAGCCTCAATATCAAACGCATGCGGGCTGTACGGAAGACGATCTTGTCACGATGCTGAAAGACCACTGCGTCAACATTCATACCGAACTGATCGAAACGGATGCAGCCGGGCTTTACGACGCTTTGCGCACGCAGGTGAACCGCTTTGAAGGAGGGCCTGTCATCATTCCGAAGGACAGCCGCTTTGAAACGTACGGCTTGCAGACCCTTATGACAGAAGAGTGGCCGGATGAAGGGATTCCCGTTTGGGAATGGGACGCGGAACAAGGAGCGAAAAATATTGAAAAAGCGGAACAAGCGAATGTGGGCATCACATTCAGCGAGATCACGCTTGCGGAATCAGCCACCGTTGTTTTGTATGCGTCAGAGCATGCCGGCCGTTCTGTCAGCCTGCTTCCGACCACCTATATCGCAATCATCCCGAAATCTTCCATTGTGCCGAGAATGACACAGGCCAGCGATATACTGAAACAGCAGATCAGAGACGGCGTCACCGTTCCTTCCTGCATTAACTATATTACTGGACCGAGCAACTCGGCCGATATCGAAATGGATTTGGTTGTCGGCGTCCACGGACCCGTTAAAGCCGCTTATATCCTTGTGAATGACCGATAAAAAAACAAACCCCGGTTTTCTGATATGATCCCCTCATAGCAGACAGAAAAAAGAAAGCATACTGATCTGTCTGCAATGGAGGGGATTTTTTATAGGGAAAACACGTAAAACTTATGATATTCACTTTAAGAAAAAAGTTGTTGATCTTCACCTAAATGATGGGATGGGTTATCAGACAATCACCAGAGAAATGAACATTGATAAAAACCAAGTAAGGATATGGGTTAACTACTTTCAGACAGAGGGGATGAAAGGGTCAAAACAGCTGAAGCAGTTCAAGAAGCAGTATGTAAATATATTCTTTTTTTCAACCATCAACGGTTCCAAAAGAAGTGAAACAACCTGAGCCCATATCAATACAGGACTCAGGCTGCTTCGTGTCTTTTTAACACTGTCTACTTGACAGGGCTCACTTCATTCGGCCGGGGTTTGTTTTTATATAAACGCGTTAATGATCATGATAAAACAGATCGCACTGACAGAAATAATCGTTTCCATCGCCGTCCATGTCAGGAACGTTTCTTTTACCGTCATTCCGAAATACTCTTTAATGAGCCAGAAACCGGAGTCATTGACATGTGACAGAATCAAAGAGCCCGCTCCCGTTGCCAATACGAGAAGCTCACTGCTGACGCCCGGCATGACAGATGCAATCGGTGCAACAATGCCGGCCGCCGTCATCATGGCGACAGTCGCTGAACCCGTGGCGACACGGATGACCGCCGCGATCGTCCAGCTTAAAAGAACGGGAGAGAAGCTTGAATGCTTCGCCATGTCAGCGATATACGTGCCGACGCCTGAATCAATCAGGACGTTGTTAAAAGCGCCGCCGGCTCCGATCACAAGCAGAATGGAAGCAATCGGTCCCAGACAGTCATTGCTGAATTTTAAAATGCTTTCTCTGTCAAAGCCCTGATAAAAACCAAGGCTGAAAAAGGAGTAAACCGTGGCGATCAAAAGCGCCGTGACAGGGTCGCCGATAAATTTAAAAGTTTCATAGAGCGTGCTTTTTTCCGGAAGCGCAATTTCGGCAAGCGTTGCCATAAGCATCAGGATCACCGGTACCAATATCGTAAACAATGTATTTGCGAATCCCGGAAGCTTGCGTTTTTCATTCCGTTCAATAAATTGTTTTTTCAACAGTTCGGGAACGGGTTTATGAATGCGCTTACCAATCCATTTTCCGTAAAGCGGCCCCGCGATGATGGCAGTCGGAATCCCAACGATTAAAGAAAACAAAATCGTTTTTCCGACATTGGCGTGATAAATGCCGACAGCCGCCATCGCCGCCGGGTGGGGCGGAACCAATCCGTGCACGACGGAAAGTCCCGCAAGGAGCGGAATCCCGATCGTCACTAATGAAACCCCGGTTTCAATCGCAATCGTAAACAAAAGCGGCACGAGCAGGACGAAGCCGACCTGGAAAAAGACCGGGATGCCGACGATAAAAGCGACGGCCATCATCGCCCAATGTACTTTCTTTTTGCCGAATCGGCCGATCAGGGTGTGGGCAATACGCTCCGCACCGCCTGATTCAGCCATCATTTTTCCGAGCATCGTACCGAGGGCCAGCACGATCGCAAGCAGCGACAGCGTATTGCCGAGTCCGGTTTTCATCGAAGCGATAATGTCCGGCAGATTCATGCCTGTTGCGAAACCGACAAGGATGGATGTAATCAAAAGACTGATAAACGGATTTAATTTAGCGACCGTAATCAATAAGAGTAAAACGATAATAGCGGCAATGACAATAAACAGTAACATGACCTTTTCACCCTTTCAAAGAAGAATTAACGGCTTTGTTTGAGCTGAAATTCACTGATGACGTCAAATTCATCTTTGAGCTTGTCATACAGCCGCTCGTATAAGTAAAACAGCTCAATATATGTTTCGCTGTTTTTGACGTTCGGTTCATGGCGGTGAGAAATTCTGATCCAGTCCTGAACATCCTCGATCCGTTCCATTTCGCCAAGGCTGTGCAAAGCGAGAACGGCCGCTCCGAGCGCCGAGGCTTCGTAACTTTCCGGAACGAGGACTTCCCGTCCCATCGTATCGGACAAAATCTGCCTCCACAGCGGCGATCTCGCAAATCCTCCCGAAGCCCGCACGTCTTTTGCGGGGCCCGCCAAATCTCTCAGTGCGACACCGATTGAAAAGACGCTCATGATGACGCCTTCCAGCACCGCTCTGATAAAATGCTCCCGTTTATGGCGGAGGCTGATGCCGAAAAACGTTCCGCGGGCATTCGGATTCCAAAACGGCGCGCGCTCCCCTGATAAAAACGGCAGAAACAGCAATCCCTCAGAGCCTGCGGGCACTTTATCAGCGATATCAATCATTAAATCATACGGATCAATGCCGAGCCGCTTCGCCGTTTCGACTTCCGGAGAAGCGAATTCGTCTCGAAGCCAGCGCAGCATAATGCCTCCGTTATTCGTCGGGCCTCCGATGACCCAATGCTTGTCAGTCAGCGCGTAACAGAATGTCCGCGCTTTTTCATCCGTAATCGGCGCATCCGTCACCGAACGCACGGCTCCGCTTGTTCCGATCGTAACGGCCACTTCGCCTTTGCCGATCGCGCCGACTCCAAGGTTGGCGAGCACGCCGTCATTTGCGCCGATAATAAACGGTGTATCCGCATGAATGCCCATCCGTGCAGCGATTTCCGGCGCAAGGCCGCGCAGCTGATGAGTGGTCGGCACGATGTCCGACAGCTGATCTTCCCGGATTCCGGCAATCCGGAGCGCTTCTTCATCCCAGGAAAGCGTATCTAAACGGAACAGCCCCGTTGCCGAAGCGATCGAATAATCGACGACATAAGTTCCGAAAAACTCGTGCAGAATATATTCTTTAATACTGATGAATTTGGCGGTTTTCGCGAATGTCTCCTTGTCCTGTTCTTTCATCCACACAATTTTGGAAAGCGGAGACATCGGGTGAATCGGCGTACCCGTTCTTTTATAAATATCAAAACCGTTCATCTCTTTTAAAATACGTTTTGATTGCTCGGCGCTGCGGTTGTCCGCCCAAATGATGCTTTTGGTCAGCAGGCCGCCGTTTTGATCGACAGCTATCAATGAGTGCATGGCGGTGCTGATGCCGATTGCAAGCAGATTGTCAGGGCTCAGTCCGGCCTTTGTGACGGCGCCCCTGATGCTTCCGATAACAGCTTCCAGAATGTGCTCAGGATCCTGCTCGGCCCATGCCGGCTTTGGCTGTATTAAATCATAGTGAACCGAATGCTTGGCTAACACTTTGCCTCTTGGTCCGAACAGAACGGCTTTCGTACTGGTCGTGCCGATATCCAGACCGATAACAGCTTGGGTTTCCTTCATAATATATCCCGCCTAATCTGATTGAATAATAAGATAGATTGATAATGTATGCCCTTACAAAGTCAATTATAGGAATAATTTTTTTATAAATCAACGATGAAGAAGAAAATTTTTTTCATAAAATTGCCTCAATTCCCGCTGTATCGGCATTCTCTCTTTTGAAAAATAAATATTACAAACGTTTGTGCGCGATCATTTTTCTGATTTGCTGCAAGTTGGCGAGCGTTTTCTCCTGCCGCAGCCGGGCCGTGGCGAAATACAGGGTATCAATGACCGACAGCTGGGCAAGCCTTGCGGACATTGCTTCCGTTCTGAAAGCCGTCTCCCTTGTTGACGTATACAGCACCACGTCGGAAATCTGGGTGAGCGGCGACTTTTGGTAGCTTGTAATGCCGATCGTGCCGGCGCCGAGCGATTTGGCCGTTTTCACCGCGTCGAGCACGTCCTTGTTGCTTCCCGAATGAGAAATGCCGATGACTGCGCTTTCGGGACCGAGAAGACCCGCTGACATCGCCTGAAAGTGAGAATCCGTGTGCGCGATGCAATTTATACCCGTACGCATAAATTTATGATACGCGTCTATGGCGATCAGCCCGGAACCGCCGTTTCCGTAAAATTCGATTCTGTCTGCGCGGTGGATCATTTCTACCGCTTTTTCAACGTCGGCCGGATCTAATAAATGAAAGGTATCGGTCAGACCGGAAATGTTTGTGCGGAAAACTTTCTGGATGATGACTTCGATATCGTCGTCGGGGCTCATTTCTTCATGAATGTGCTGCACCGGCTCCTGAACGATCTCCTGAGCAAGCGCGATTTTTAAATCCTGATAGCCGGAAAAACCGAGCCGTTTGCACAGCCTGAAAATCGTCGCTTCAGAGCTTTTCGTTTTTTCCGCCAGCTGAATGATGGAAAGGTGAACCACGTCTTTCGGTTCCTTCACGATATGGTCTGCAATCGCTCTCAATTTTGGCGACAAACCTTTGCTGGCCGCCTGAATCTTCCCGATGCTGCTTGAATTCACAGGGGTCATGCTATAACCTCCCTACTCGAATGTAAACGCATACTTTTATGATAAAGCAAGTTTCAATATAAGGAAAACAGAATTTTAAAATTGTTTTTTCAATTTGGCGTATAAAAAAAGAGAAAAAGCCGCCGATGATAGAAAGTGAGGAGGCATCTGGATGAAAAAAGCATGGATTCTCGTCATATCATTCGGCATTGCGCTTGCGCTGTTTTTATACGCAAACACAAAGGTGAAAGCGGAAAGCGCGGCGCCCGGAAAGCAAAGCCTTGTGTCCGGATTTCAGCTGAGACTTTCGAATGACCGGGAAGGACAATAGACGGCAAAAATTAGTATTGACTTTGAAAATAGAAGACTGTATATTATGTTACTATATTCAGAAAATAAAAACTCAAGAGATTCATTTAACATAAAACACTGTGAACGGGAGCAGTAAAAGAATCCAGTCAGAAAAAGAGAGCCGCGGGTTGGTGCAACGCGGACTGATTGTTCTTTGAACTCGCCCGGAAGTGGCAGGGCGGAACGGAATTATCGGAATATTCCCTATGTCCTAACGGCTGACCTTCGTTAAAAGGTTTTTAAGCTGGATTCCGGATATTCGGGATCAACAAGAGTGGTACCGCGGCTGCCTGAGGCACGCCGTCTCTTTTCCCAAAGAGGCGGCGTGCTTTTTTATGTGATGAACACTTTTTGCGAGAGGGCGTGTGATAGATGGAAAAGGACAAGCAAACGTTAAAACGGACGATGTCGTCCAGACACATTATGATGATGGCGCTTGGAGGCGCAATCGGGGCCGGGCTCTTTAAAGGCAGCAGCACGGCGATTGATGAAGCGGGGCCGTCCGTGCTGCTGGCCTACCTCCTCGGCGGAATCATTCTGCTGTTTATTATGCAAGGGCTGGCCGAAATGGCAGTCAGAAACAAACATGCAAGGACGTTCCGTGATTTGGTTCAGCAGTCTCTCGGGTCGTACGCTGCATACTTTTTAGACTGGATCTATTGGAAAATGTGGGTGCTCAATATTGCCGCTGAGGCGGTCGTAGCCGCCATTTTCATTCAATATTGGCTGCCGGAATGTCCGATATGGATATTGGCTTTGATCATTTCCATCGTGGTGACGGTCGTAAACATGCTTTCTGTGAAACTGTTTGCCGAGACGGAGTACTGGCTCGCGCTCATTAAAATTACAGTGATTGTCATCTTTATTTTATGCGGGATTCTGCTTTTATTTTTCTCATTCGGCAATCACACGGCGCCGGGGCTGTCTCATTTAACGGATCACGGAGGGTTTTTCCCGCATGGAGCGGGGGGTGTCATTACGGCGATGCTCGTCGTGATCTACTCATACGGCGGAACGGAAATCATCGGCGTCACGCTGGCGGAGACAAAAAACCCCGAAAAGGTGATCCCGAAAGCTGTCCGTAGCACGTTAACGCGGATTGTCGCTTTTTACTTGCTGCCGTTTTTCATCATCGTCAGCCTGATTCCTTGGAATCAAGTCAACAGCGTTCCCGAAAGCCCGTTTGTCATAGTATTTAAGATGATCGGAATTCCGGGTGCCGACCATATTATGAATGCCGTCATTCTTCTTGCGATTATCTCGTCTATGAACTCGGGACTGTACGGATCATCCCGCGTCTTGTTTACGCAGGCTTCTGACGGCCGGCTGCCGAAAATCTTTTCAAAACTATCGAAGAAAAAGGTTCCCGTCTATGCGATTCTGACTTGTACGTCATTTTTATATGTAGGCGTCCTGATTTCTTTATTCGCAGGAAGCCAGACGTTTAATTATTTGATGGGTTCCCTCGGCTATACCGTGCTGTTCATCTGGCTGATTATCGGATTCGCCCATTTGAAATCAAGAAAACATTCAACAGAACAGCCGGCTTATTACGTCAAATGGTTCCCGTACACGACATGGTTTGCGGTGCTTGCGCTTTTGGCCATCCTGATCGGCGTAATTGCGACGACATCCATCGTCATCACATGCATCACTGCGGCCATCTATCTCCTCATTACGGCTGCGTATCTCGTGAAAGGGAGACGTCAATAAATAAAAAACTCTTGCCCCGCGGCAAGAGTTTTTTTAATGAACGGCCTTTTTTTCTGCGGCCAGAGCAGGTGTTTTCAGTTTCTTTGGTGTTATATTCACAAAACAAATGCTTGTGACGATCAGAAGCAGTCCGGCTAAAAGGCTGACGGTCAGCGGCTCATGCAGGAATATCGAGCTGACGGTAATGGATATGAGCGGGATCAGGAAGGTGTAAGAGGCAACCTTGCTTGCTTCCCCTGAACCGACAAGCGTAAAAAAGGCGAGCCAGCCGAGCGCGATAACAAAAACTGAAATGAACAGAAGGCTGAGAATGAACGGAGCTTTCCATTGAATCGCTGAAAAGCTTTCTGAAAAATGGCCGGAGCTGACAAGCAGCACGCCGCCGATCAGAAGCTGAAGAGCGACCATCCAGATAGAGTCCGCGCGTCCGCCCGTTCTTTTCACATATACCGTGCCGAGCGCCCAGCTGACCGCGGAGCCTAAGGCCAAAAGAATGCCGGCGATGGAAATATGGCCTCCGAAACCGGCTGCGCTGATGACGGCGACACCGGCAAAGCCCAGAATAAGACCGGCTATTTTTAAAGGATACATCGATTCCCCGAGCCACAGCCAAGAAAAAACGCCCATTAAAACCGGCTGGAAAAACACGATGGCTGAAAATAAGCCGGCAGGCAGGTAATTCAAGCCGACCGTTTGCAGGCCGTAAAATAAAGTAATATTTAAAATGGCAGAAATAAGATAGATCGGCCACGTTTCTTTAAAACGCAGCTTTTTAAAACGGGGCAGCGCCACCATTAATAATAGAAGTCCGCCGATCAGCGTGCGGATTCCGGCAAACAGAAGAGGCGGCGAATAGGCAAGCGCGGCCTTTGTCAGCGGCCAGTTAATTCCCCACACCGTGACTAGAAACGCCAGCATAAGAGCCGTCTGTATTTTCGAAAGCTGTTTCACGTCGTTCACTCCTTGTAGAACAATTCCATCATATGATACGGTAATCAGTAAGATAAATAAAATGAATCTTTTTTATAAGGAGCATAAGTAAAACGTTATGACGATTACACAACTGCGGGTTTTTGTTCAAATCGCTGAAACGGGAAGCTTTACAAAAGCGGGGCAGGCGCTGAATATGACGCAGCCCGCTGTCAGCCATGCCATCTCTGCGCTTGAGTCAGAGCTCGGCATCAAGCTGATCATCCGCGAGCGCCGCAACGGCGTAAGGCTCACGGACACGGGCGGAAAAATTCTCGTCCATATCAGAGAGGTGCTCAAAGGCATAGAAAAAGCCGAGCAGCTGGCGGCCGCGGAAAGAGGGCTTGAACAGGGAACGATTCACATCGGCACATTTCCGGCCGCTTCCGCTTATTTCATTCCAAAGCTGATCAGCGTGTTTAAAAAACGGTATCCGAAGCTTGAGTTGGTGCTTCATGAAGGAACGGTTAACGAAGTAAAGGAATGGCTCCGCTCCCGGGTAATAGATGTGGGTATCACTCTTTTTCCTACGGAAGACATGGAATATCTGCCGCTGAAAAAAGATAAAATGGCAGTCGTGCTTAGAAATGATCATCCGCTTTGCAGCTGTGAGTCAATCACTCTGAAAGATCTTGACCGCCAGCCGATGATCATCTGTGACGGAGGATACGAATCACCGTTTATTGATATGTTTAAGGAGGCAGGATCTGTGCTGACTGCCGCATTCACTGTTTACAACGTCAATACGTCCATCAGCATGATCAAAGAGGGGCTGGGAATTGCGATATTATCACAAATGTCTATGTCGGGAATATCGCTGCCGGAAAATGTCGTGACAAGAGAACTCAATCGTGCGGTGTACCGAGATGTTCTGCTTGCCGTTCCGTCCGTAAAGGAGGCTTCATTGGCGGCAAAACTTTTTATTCAAATCGCACAGGAACTCACAAAGAACGAATAAAAAAAGACCCTAATAATCATAGGGCCCTGAATCTTATCGGTTAATTTTAAAAGAATTTGTCGTATTGACAAGTTTTGAACCGCTGAACGTGGCTTTGACACGATAATAACCTGTCTTGCATCCTTTTAAAGAGAATGACTTAGTCACCCTTACTGAGAAAGAAAAGGTTGTTTTTTTACAAGTCGTCCATTTCTTTCCGGACTTTCGCTGTAAGTATAGGTTTCCTTTAAAAGTTCGATCTGACGGATACGCTGTACTGAGAGTAAAATCGACACTTTTCGCTTTTTTCGTGTAGTAGGAGGCATCGGTAAATCCGCTTACATTTAAATGCTGCTGAGTGCCGGAGTAAAAGTCTGCGGCATATGCCTTATCGGTGTTTCCTGTAAAGAAGATTGCTGCCAGTAAAGCTGTTGTGAGTGCCATTAAGATTTTTTTACGCATATAGACTATGACTTCCTTCCTATTCAATATCATACATATCTTAACATTATTGGGTTTGTTCTTTCAACGATAGATTTTCACTTTTATAGGATGAAAAGCTCATCATATCTGAATGTAATAGATTCATTCACACAAAGTTCACTAGTGACGACCGATGACTGATTGTTCGAATATCATCGAATCAAATTGTTTAACTCACGGGAAAAGCTGTGGTAAGGTGTGTGGTAGAGACCTTGTTTAAGATCTGCTTACACTAAACCATAAAGGAGAAAACGATGGCTGAACATACATTGAAAGATACTGCGTTTTCCGTATTGAATTTATCGCCGGTCGTACAGGGGGGAACGGTTGCTGAATCGTTCCGCAACAGCATGGATTTAGCGCGCCGCGCCGAGGAGTGGGGCTATAACCGCTATTGGCTTGCGGAGCATCATAATATAGAAGGAGTTGCCAGCTCGGCAACGGCGGTGCTGATCGGCCACATCGCCGGCGGCACGAAAAAAATCCGCGTCGGTTCTGGGGGTATTATGCTGCCGAATCATTCTTCACTTGTGATTGCGGAGCAATTCGGAACTCTTGAAACGTTGTATCCGGGGCGGATTGACCTGGGGCTCGGACGCGCGCCGGGGACCGACCAATTAACGGCGAGAGCCTTACGAAGAAACATAAACAGCGGGGAAGATTTTCCGGAGCAGCTTGAAGAATTGAGAAATTACTTCAAACCGTCCGGCAATGTGCGCAATCAAGTCCGCGCCATTCCGGGCGAAGGGCTGGACGTGC
This sequence comes from Bacillus sp. EB106-06-01-XG163, assembly GCF_058791615.1. Taxonomy (NCBI): domain Bacteria; kingdom Bacillati; phylum Bacillota; class Bacilli; order Caryophanales; family Bacillaceae; genus Bacillus; species Bacillus sp. EB106-06-01-XG163. The sequence continues at coordinate 91,651 of NZ_JBYTDS010000005.1, read as the reverse complement.
CGATCTGGCTTTTGGGCTCAAGCGGGTTCAGCGCGCGTCTTGCGGGAGAGCTCGGGCTTCCGTTCGCCTTTGCGGCTCACTTCTCACCGAAAAACACCGTGCCCGCTCTTGAGCTGTACCGCAGCTCCTTCCGTCCGTCAGACGTACTGGATCAACCGTACGCGATGGTCGGCGTCACCGTCATTGCCGCCGATACGGATGAAAAGGCGGAGCATCTGGCGACATCGCATTATCAAAGATTTTTAGACCTCGTCCGCGGCACGCCGAACCAGCTGAAGCCTCCTGTTGAAGACATGGATCAAATCTGGTCGCCGTATGAAAAAGCGATGGTCAATGAACAGCTCAGTTCAACGATCGTCGGCGGACCGGAGCGTGTGAAGGAAAAGCTGGAAAGCTTCATCCGGACAACACAGGCGGATGAAATCATGGTGAATTCAGAAAGCTTTGAGCATGCCGACAGAATGAGATCATTTGAAATCATTGCCGAATTAAAAAACAGCTGAGCAAAAAAAGCAATGTGCCGCGCACATTGCTTTTTTTATTCGCCGATCCGCTTGACTGAATTCCGGATGACGAGTTCCGGTTCATACACGACGTCGTCCTTCTTCGGTTTTTTATGTTCTAAGCAGTCGATGACGTATTTTGCCGCCGCTTTCCCCATAATGGATTTCGGATGCTTGACAGAGGTGAGCTTCACCTCGGAAATCTGGGCGAAATGTGAATCGTCATAGCCCATGACCGATACGTCATCAGGTACCTTTAACCCGAATTCCCTGAGAAGATTAATCGTCTTCAGCGCAATTTCGTCATTGTAGCAAAGAATGGCCGTCGGATGTGATCCGCTGTTTTGCTCAAGGGTATGCTTAATTTTTTGGAGAAGCACGGTTTCTTTTTCCTCAGTCGTATAAGTCACGATCATGTCCGGAGACGGAAAAATCCCGCGCTCCCGATGCGCCTGCAGATAGCCGTTCATCCGTTTGACGCCCTGCGTGTCATCCGCTTTAAAGATTCCCATAATGTGCGTGTGGCCGAGGGACATGACGTATTCGCAAGCCATCATGCCGCCTTTGACATCATTGACGGAAAAGCTTGGTGCGGCCAGCTCCGCATAAGAGGCGTTAATCATGGCAAACGGAATGCCGTTTTTCTCCAGATTGAGATAGTAGCCGATGTTGGGCGTCTGCAGCGCGCTTTTCGTAGGCTCGACAATCAGCCCGTCTATATTTTTGGACAGCAGGTTTTCAAGACCGCGCCGTTCACTTTCTGTATTGTTGTTGGTGCTCGTCAGCAGCATGGAATAGCCCTGTTCGCTTAAATAAGATTCGATTCCCCTGATGATGCTCGGAAAAATATAGTCTGATATGTACGTTGTAATGACGCCGATCGTTTTGTTTGAATGCATGGCTGATTTCGCCGTGCGTGAAGCGACAAAGGTGCCTCCGCCCTGAACGCTGTACAGCAGCCCCTGCGAGACCAAATCTCCGATCGCCTTTCTGATGGTATGGCGGCTGACGCCGAACTGCTGCATCAGCTCATTTTCCGTAGGCAGCTTTTCGTCCGGCTGTATTTTTCCTTGATTCAGCCATGAACAAATTTCTTCTTTTACTTGAGCATATTTCGGTAGCATATCAATTCCTCCAAAATGTATACGGACAAATTCCAGTATAACATAGTAAGCCCTTTCATCAAGCTGTAAAAATAATTGACAGATTATGAAAAACTGCTTATTCTTTATTTGTACGTACTAATTTTCCTTATTTTTAGATAAAATTCTTCATAAGTACGTACAAATGTGGCGGTTCTGAAGAAAACAAAGCAACATCAAGCGCCGCACTCAGATTTGTAAGCGTTTTTATTCTATTATTCGCGGGAGGGTAAAATTCATGAAGAATCACCCGGCACCAATTGGCTCAAATGTACCTGTCACTCGGCAGCACTCCAAGTGGTTTGTCATTCTCATCTCATGCGCGGCCGGACTGGGAGGGCTTTTGTACGGTTATGACACGGCGGTGATTTCCGGCGCCATCGGTTTCCTGAAAGATTTGTACCGCTTAAGTCCTTTTATGGAAGGGCTCGTGATTTCAAGCATTATGATCGGCGGTGTTTTCGGCGTCGGGATTTCCGGATTTTTGAGTGACCGTTTCGGACGGAGAAAGATTTTGATGGCAGCGGCGCTGTTGTTTGCGGTGTCAGCGGTTGTCTCTGCGCTTTCTCAAAGTGTGTCTTCCTTAGTGATCGCCAGAGTCATCGGCGGTCTGGGAATCGGCATGGGCTCCTCGCTTTCTGTCACGTATATTACCGAAGCCGCTCCGCCGGCCATACGCGGCAGTCTGTCTTCACTGTATCAGCTGTTTACGATATTAGGGATATCCGGCACTTATTTTATTAACCTCGCCGTCCAGCAGTCCGGCTCGTATGAATGGGGAGTGCACACCGGCTGGCGGTGGATGCTCGCTTACGGCATGATTCCGTCCGTCATCTTTTTTATCGTGCTGCTTATCGTGCCGGAAAGTCCGCGCTGGCTTGCGAAAGCGGGGCGCCGAAATGAAGCCCTCGCCGTGCTGACGCGCATTAACGGCGAGCAGACCGCGAAAGAAGAAATCAAACAAATCGAAACGTCTTTACAATTAGAAAAAATGGGTTCATTGTCTCAGCTGTTTAAGCCGGGGCTGAGAAAAGCGCTTGTGATCGGGATTCTGCTGGCTTTATTCAATCAGGTCATCGGCATGAACGCAATTACGTATTACGGGCCGGAAATTTTCAAAATGATGGGCTTCGGACAGAATGCGGGGTTTATCACGACATGCATCGTCGGTGTCGTTGAAGTGATTTTCACCATTATCGCGGTTCTTTTAGTCGATAAGGTGGGCCGGAAAAAGCTGATGGGGGTCGGATCTGCCTTTATGGCGCTGTTCATGATCTTAATCGGGGCATCCTTTTATTTTCAGCTGGCGAGCGGTCCGGCTTTAGTCGTCATCATATTGGGATTCGTCGCCGCTTTCTGCGTTTCAGTCGGGCCGATTACGTGGATCATGATTTCGGAAATCTTTCCGAACCACCTCCGCGCACGCGCCGCCGGTATTGCGACGATATTCTTATGGGGGGCCAACTGGGCGATCGGCCAGTTCGTGCCGATGATGATCAGCGGGTTGGGGCTCGCGTACACCTTCTGGATATTCGCCGTCATTAATATTCTCTGTTTCTTGTTTGTCGTGACGATCTGCCCTGAGACGAAAAATAAATCATTAGAAGAAATAGAAAAACTCTGGATAAAATGAAAGCGTTTTACGACAAAAGTCCGCTCCGGCGGGCTTTTGTCTGTCACCTTCATTCCGTTTCTGTATATAATGACTGTATCAAGGAGATACTGGAAAATCCTGCGAAGAATGTCGAGGAATTGACCTTTAACAGTTGAATTAACAATGTCATCCTGTTAAAATAATTAAAGAAAGCAGACATAATTTTTTTTGGCTATGATGGGACGTTTTTTGTCATAGCGGGACATTTTCTGTCCAGTATGAATAGGAAGGAACGTTTGAGTCATGAACCAGTTAATACAAGCTCAAAAAAAATTATTGCCTGATCTTTTGCTTGTGATGCAGAAAAGATTTGAAATCTTGCAGTATATCAGGCTTACCGAACCGATCGGCCGCAGAAGTCTTGCAGCCAGTCTCGGATTGACCGAGCGCGTTCTCAGAAGCGAGGTTCAGTTTTTGAAAGAACAGAATCTCATCGATATTAAAACAAACGGCATGACAATGACGGAAGAGGGCTATTCACTGCTTTCGATTCTGGAAGATACGATGAAGGATGTTTTAGGGTTGACGCTTTTGGAAAAGACATTAAAAGAGCGGCTTAATCTGAAAGACGCCATTATCGTTTCCGGTGACAGCGATCAATCTCCTTGGGTCAAAAAAGAATTAGGGAGAGCGGCCGTTGCATGTATGAAAAAGAGATTTTCAGGCAAAAATATCGTCGCTGTAACCGGCGGTACGACAATTGAAGCCGTCGCCGATATGATGACGCCGGATTCAAAAAACCGCGAGCTCCTGTTTGTGCCCGCAAGAGGCGGTTTAGGCGAAGATGTGAAAAACCAGGCGAACACCATATGCGCGCATATGGCGGAAAAGGCTTCAGGCACTTATCGGCTTTTGTTCGTTCCCGGACAGCTGTCACAAGGCGCCTACTCATCTATTATTGAAGAACCTTCCGTAAAAGAGGTGCTTCACACGATTAAATCAGCGAGTATGCTCGTTCACGGAATCGGCGAAGCTAGAACAATGGCGGAGCGAAGAAACACGCCTTTGGAAGATTTGAAGAAAATAGATGACAATCATGCGGTGACAGAGGCATTCGGCTACTACTTTAATGCGGACGGAGAAGTCGTTCACAAGGTGCATTCAGTCGGAATGCAGCTTGATGACCTCGATGCCATTCCCGACATTATCGCGGTAGCGGGCGGATCATCAAAAGCAGAAGCAATCGAAGCTTATTTTAAAAAGCAGCGAAACACGGTTCTCGTCACGGACGAAGGAGCCGCAAAGAAGTTATTAAGGGATAACAGTCCCTCAATATAAATATCTCTCACTTATTTAAAGGAGGAAATAATCATGGCAGTAAAAGTCGGTATTAACGGTTTTGGTCGTATTGGACGTAACGTATTCCGCGCAGCATTAAACAATCCTGAAGTTGAGGTAGTAGCGGTTAACGATTTAACAGACGCTAACATGCTTGCTCATCTTTTACAATATGATTCCGTACACGGAAAATTAGATGCAGAAGTTAAAGTTGACGGCAGCAACCTTGTTGTTAACGGCAAAACAATCGAAGTTTCTGCTGAGCGCGATCCTGCGAAACTCAGCTGGGGCAAACAAGGCGTTGAAATCGTAGTTGAATCTACTGGTTTCTTCACAAAACGCGCAGACGCTGCGAAACATTTAGAAGCAGGCGCGAAAAAAGTTATCATCTCTGCACCTGCTAACGAAGAAGATATCACAATCGTTATGGGTGTTAACGAAGACAAATACGATGCGGCTAACCACCATGTTATCTCTAACGCATCTTGCACAACAAACTGCCTTGCGCCGTTTGCAAAAGTACTTAACGACAAATTCGGCATCAAACGCGGTATGATGACAACTGTTCACTCTTACACAAACGATCAGCAAATTCTTGATCTTCCGCACAAAGACTACCGTCGTGCGCGTGCAGCAGCTGAAAACATCATTCCTACATCAACTGGTGCTGCTAAAGCAGTTTCCCTTGTTCTTCCTGAACTGAAAGGCAAACTGAACGGCGGAGCTATGCGTGTGCCGACTCCAAACGTTTCTCTTGTTGACCTAGTTGCTGAACTGAACAAAGACGTAACGGCTGAAGATGTAAACGCAGCTCTTAAAGAAGCGGCTGAAGGCGATCTTAAAGGAATCCTTGGCTACAGCGAAGAGCCATTAGTATCCGGAGACTACAACGGCAATGCTAACTCTTCTACAATCGATGCTCTTTCTACAATGGTTATGGAAGGCAGCATGGTAAAAGTAATCTCTTGGTACGATAACGAAAGCGGCTACTCTAACCGCGTTGTTGACCTTGCAGCTTACATCGCAAAACAAGGTCTTTAATTCATAGCTCCCGGAAAGGGCCGGACTTGGTTCTTTCGGACAGAAACGCTATAATGAAAGCGGACAAGGGAAGGGGACGGACTCCCTTTCCCTTTTTCCATGAGAACCGGCTTTCAGAAAGCGCCGGATTGCTGCAGAACGTCCGCGTTTTGAAGTTTCCGCGGCACTTTCGTTTTCTGAGCCGCCTGCCCTGGCTCAGAAGACGATCTGCCCCGTGCCCGGAAGCTGCAATCTGCCCCGCGGCGGAAGCATCATGAGGCGGTTTCACGTTTCACGTTTTTCGTGCTATGCAAACCATTTTGAAGGAGGATCTCCTAAGGCATGAATAAAAAAACAGTAAAAGACATCGACGTAAAAGGCAAAGTCGTATTCTGCCGCGTTGACTTTAACGTTCCAATGAAAGACGGGGAAGTAACAGACGATACTCGTATCCGCGCTGCGCTTCCAACAATCAAACACCTTGCAGACCAGGGCGCGAAAGTCCTTCTTGCGAGCCACTTAGGCCGCCCGAAAGGCGAAGTGGTTGAGGAGCTTCGTTTAACTCCTGTCGCTGCACGCTTAGGCGAACTGCTCGGCAAAGAAGTGAAAAAAGCGGATGAAGCTTACGGCGATGCTGTAAAAGCACAAATTTCTGATATGAAGGACGGAGACGTTCTTGTATTGGAAAACGTACGTTTCTACCCTGGCGAAGAGAAAAATGATCCTGAGCTTGCTAAAGCATTTGCTGAGCTTGCGGATGTATATGTCAATGACGCATTCGGTGCTGCCCACCGTGCTCACGCATCTACAGCCGGAATTGCCGAGCATCTGCCGGCGGTTGCAGGATTCCTGATGGAAAAAGAGCTTGACGTTCTCGGCAAAGCCGTGACAAATCCTGAGCGCCCGTTTACGGCAATCATCGGCGGCGCGAAAGTAAAAGACAAAATCGGTGTAATCGAAAGTCTGCTTGATAAAGTGGACAACTTGATCATCGGCGGAGGTCTTGCTTACACATTCGTAAAAGCGCTTGGTTATGAAGTCGGTAAATCTCTTCTTGAAGAAGATAAAATCGAACTTGCAAAATCATTCATGGACCGCGCGAAAGAAAAAGGCGTTAAATTCTATATGCCGGAAGACGTTCTCGTTGCTGATGATTTCTCTAACGATGCAAACGTCCAAATCGTGCCGATCTCTGAGATCCCAAGTGATTTAGAAGCGATCGACATCGGAACGAAAACCCGCGAAACGTACGCTGAAGTTATCAAAAACAGCAAACTTGTCGTATGGAACGGACCGATGGGCGTATTCGAAATCGACTTGTTCGCTCAAGGCACAAAAGCAGTGGCTGAAGCATTGGCAGAGGCTAATGATACATACTCTGTCATCGGCGGAGGAGACTCTGCGGCAGCCGTTGAAAAATTCGGCCTTGCTGACAAAATGAGCCATATCTCAACAGGCGGCGGCGCATCCCTTGAATTCATGGAAGGCAAAGAGCTTCCAGGTGTAGCTGCGCTGAACGATAAATAAAAACTGCTATAAGGAAGTGGAACAGATGAGAAAACCAATTATAGCCGGTAACTGGAAAATGAACAAAACACTCGGCGAGGCTGTCAGCTTCGTTGAAGAAGTGAAATCTTCCATTCCAGCAGCAGACAAAGCGGAAGCCGTTGTTTGCGCACCAGCTCTTTTCTTAGAAAAGCTGACTTCTGCTGTTAAAGGAACTGACCTGAAAGTCGGCGCCCAAAACATGCATTTTGAAGAAAACGGTGCGTTCACAGGTGAAATCAGCCCGGTCGCTCTGAAAGACCTTGGCGTGGATTACTGCGTCATCGGCCACTCTGAGCGCCGTGAAATGTTCGCTGAAACTGATGAAACAGTTAACAAAAAAGCGCATGCCGCTTTCAAACACGGCATTGTGCCGATCATTTGCGTAGGTGAAACGCTTGAAGAGCGCGAAGCCGGAAAAACAAATGATCTTGTTGCCGATCAAGTGAAAAAAGGTCTTGCGGGTCTTTCTGAAGAGCAAGTTGCCGCTTCCGTTATTGCGTACGAGCCAATCTGGGCAATCGGAACAGGCAAATCTTCTACAGCGAAAGATGCTAACGACGTCTGCGCGCATATCCGTAAAGTCGTTGCTGAAAGCTTCAGCCAGGAAACTGCTGACAAGCTCCGCATTCAATACGGCGGCAGCGTAAAACCTGCAAATATTAAAGAATATATGGCAGAGTCCGATATTGACGGTGCTTTGGTCGGCGGCGCAAGCCTTGAACCGCAGTCATTCGTTCAATTATTGGAGGAAGGTCAATATGAGTAAAAAACCAGCTGCACTCATCATTCTTGATGGGTTCGGATTACGCAATGAAACAGTCGGAAACGCAGTCGCACAAGCGAAAAAACCGAATTTCGACCGTTATTGGAACCAATACCCTCATCAGACGCTGACGGCATCAGGCGAAGCAGTCGGACTGCCTGAAGGACAGATGGGGAACTCTGAAGTCGGTCATTTGAATATCGGCGCAGGACGTATTGTGTACCAAAGCTTAACACGCGTGAACGTTGCCATCCGCGAAGGCGAATTCGAACGCAATCAAACGTTCCTTGACGCCATCAAAAACGCGAAAGACAACGACAAAGCGCTGCACCTGTTCGGCCTTCTTTCTGACGGAGGCGTACACAGTCATATCAATCATTTATTCGCGCTGCTGAAGCTTGCGAAAAGTGAAGGACTGACGAAGGTGTATATTCACGGTTTCCTCGACGGCCGCGATGTAGGTCCGCAAACGGCGAAAACTTACATTCAGCAGCTGAATGAGCAGATCGAAGAAATCGGTGTCGGCGAAATCGCCAGCATTTCCGGACGCTACTACTCCATGGACCGCGACAAACGCTGGGACCGTGTGGAAAAAGCGTACCGCGCAATGGCTTACGGCGAAGGCCCGTCTTACCGCAGCGCGATGGATGTAGTCGACGATTCTTATGCGAACGGCATTCATGATGAATTCGTCATTCCGTCCGTCATCACAAAAGAAAACGGTGAACCCGTTGCGAAAATTCATGACGGCGATTCTGTGATTTTCTATAATTTCAGACCAGACCGCGCCATCCAGATTTCAAACACGTTTACCAACAAAGATTTCCGCGATTTCGACCGCGGTGAAAATCATCCGAAAAACCTGTATTTCGTCTGCCTGACTCACTTCAGTGAATCTGTTGACGGATATGTGGCTTTTAAACCGGTAAACCTTGACAATACGGTCGGTGAAGTATTGGCACAGCACGGGTTAAAACAGCTTCGCATTGCAGAAACTGAAAAGTATCCGCACGTTACGTTCTTTATGAGCGGCGGCCGCGAAGAAGAATTCCCGGGCGAAGAGCGCATCCTCATTAACTCGCCGAAGGTCGCGACATATGACTTGAAGCCTGAAATGAGCGCGTATGAAGTGAAGGATGCTCTTGTAAAAGAAATCGCGGCTGACAAGCACGACGCGATCATCCTGAATTTTGCAAACCCTGACATGGTCGGCCACTCCGGAATGGTCGAACCGACGATTAAAGCAATTGAAGCAGTGGATGAATGCTTAGGCGAAGTGGTTGACGCCATCATCGCTAAAGGCGGACATGCCATCATTACCGCTGATCACGGTAATGCAGACATTCTGATTACAGAAACAGGCGAACCGCACACTGCCCATACGACAAACCCAGTCCCTGTCATTGTGACGAAAGAAGGCGTGACGCTGCGCGAAGGCGGAATCCTAGGCGACCTCGCACCAACGTTATTAGACCTTCTCGGTGTTGAAAAACCGAAAGAAATGACCGGAACATCTTTAATTCAAAAATAAGCGTAAATCAAAAGGAGAGACAAACTCATGCCATACATTGTTGATGTTTATGCACGCGAAGTCCTTGACTCCCGCGGCAACCCAACAGTTGAAGTTGAAGTATATACAGAAACAGGAGCTTTCGGCCGCGCATTAGTGCCAAGCGGAGCTTCTACAGGTGAATACGAAGCGGTTGAGCTTCGTGACGGCGACAAAGACCGTTACCTTGGAAAAGGCGTGTTAACTGCTGTTAACAACGTAAACGAAATCATTTCTCCAGAGCTTCTCGGCTTTGACGTAACTGAACAAAACGCAATCGATCAGCTTTTAATCGAGCTTGACGGAACTGAAAACAAAGGCAAACTCGGTGCGAACGCAATCCTTGGCGTATCTATGGCTTGTGCGCGCGCAGCTGCTGATTTCTTACAGATTCCTCTTTACCAATACCTTGGAGGATTCAACTCAAAAACGCTTCCTGTACCGATGATGAACATCGTAAACGGCGGAGAGCATGCTGACAACAACGTAGACATTCAAGAATTCATGATCATGCCTGTAGGCGCGCCTAACTTCCGTGAAGCGCTTCGCATGGGCGCTCAAATCTTCCACAGCCTGAAATCAGTTCTTTCTGCTAAAGGAATGAACACAGCTGTAGGTGACGAAGGCGGATTCGCTCCGAACCTTGGTTCTAACGAAGAAGCGCTTCAAACAATCGTTGAAGCGATCGAAAAAGCCGGCTTCAAACCTGGCGAAGAAGTGAAACTTGCGATGGATGCTGCATCTTCTGAGTTCTACAACAAAGAAGACGGCAAATACCATCTGTCTGGCGAAGGCGTTGTGAAAACATCTGCTGAAATGGTTGACTGGTACGAAGAAATGGTTTCTAAATACCCAATCATCTCTATCGAAGACGGACTTGACGAGAACGACTGGGAAGGCCACAAACTTCTTACAGAGCGTCTTGGCAAAAAAGTTCAGCTTGTCGGAGACGACCTTTTCGTTACAAACACGAAAAAGCTTGCTGAAGGTATCAAAAACGGCGTAGGCAACTCTATCCTGATCAAAGTAAACCAAATCGGTACATTGACTGAAACGTTCGATGCGATCGAAATGGCGAAACGCGCGGGCTACACTGCCGTTATCTCTCACCGTTCAGGTGAAACTGAAGACAGCACAATCGCTGACATCGCTGTGGCAACTAATGCAGGACAAATCAAAACAGGTGCTCCGTCCCGTACGGACCGTGTTGCGAAATACAACCAGCTTCTTCGCATCGAAGATCAGTTGGCTGAAACTGCTCAATACCACGGTATCAACTCTTTCTATAACTTGAATAAGTAATGGAATGGACGCCGGGAGATATTCTCCCGGCGTTTTTTTATGCTCCCGGGCTTTTCCCTCCTTTTTCATCATCTTCATTTGGTCAATAATATTCATTTTTCCCCTTTTTAAAGGAATCAGTGTTCTTCAATCGAAAGGGAAGAGGTGTTAATAAGAGGAGGGATTATGATGAAATTTTCATTTATGTCAGCCGCGGTGGCAGCAAGCGTCATATGGGGCGCGTCTGCCGGGCCGCTGTCCGAAACTCATGCTTATTCAGCCGTGGCCGCGCCGGTTTTTGATGCTGATGAGGCATTGGACACGATGCATGATCTGAGTGAAACCATCGGACCGCGGGAAACCGGAACTGCGAAAGAAAAGGAAGCGGCTGAATACATATCGAATCGCCTGCGGGCTCAGGGCGCCAGTGTCAAAGTACAGTCATTTCCATTGAAAAAGTACTTTTCAGGTTCAGTCACAGCGGGAGATCATGAATTCCCGCTCCGCTCCGCTGATCAATCCGCTGTTGAAAAAGAGCTGAGAATTGAGGGAGGGATTTTTGACGGCGGCTGCGGATCACGCGATGACGTAACAGGAGCCAAAGGAAAGATTGCAGTGATACGCGAAGGAAAGATCCCCGTTTCTCAAAAGATCAAACATGCCGAACAAGCGGGAGCCAAAGCAGTCATTATTTATAATCAGACAACAAAACCGCTCGCCGTCCGTCCGCATACCGATAAAGGAATCACGATACCGGCGGCGGGTATGAAAAAAGAAGACGGTGAAGCACTGCTGCAGGAAAAGCAGGCAGTCATTCAATTTAAAAACTATAAAAACCGCACCTCACAAAATATTATAGGAACGCGCAAAGCGGCACAGGCCAACTCTTCTGATGCTGATATTATTTATGTCACAGCGCATTATGACAGCGTAAAAGGCGCGCCCGGAGCGGATGATAACGCCTCAGGCACATCTGCCGTTCTGGAAATCAGCAAGCAACTCAAACACATACCGAAAGACAAAGAGATCCGCTTTATCCTGTTCGGTGCAGAAGAATTATGGTCTGCGGGTTCATCTTATTACGTCAGTACACTCACGAACAATGAAAGAAAGCACAGCCAGGCCAATTTTAATGCCGATATGATTGCGACTGACTGGGAAGAAGCGAGTCAAATGTGTGTCACGACTCCTGACGGCAAGGAAAACCCGAGCGTCCGGTATGCTGAAAAAGCCGCTGAAAAATCCCGGTTGGTCAAGCCAAACCTGATTCAGCTCGGTTACTCAGACCATGTCTCTTTTTATGAAGCAGGGATTCCGTCGGCTAACTGGATTTGGCTCAGCCCCGATACACAGGAGCCGGGGCCCTGGTATCACACTGAGAATGATAATATGAAACACATCAGCAAAGAACGATTAGAGAAAGCGGGATCACTCGTTTCTGCGGCTGTAACTGAGGCAGTGAAAGAATAAAAAACAGGCTTCGGCCTGTTTTTTTATTATTTTCTGTATATTCTCTCAATTAAGGGAGATTTTCTCACTCGTTACCAGATATATACCATTTGACAGGATTTTATTTTACAAATAAAAGAAAAATAAATAGATAATACCTAATTTATAAAAGGATGTAAAACTCATTTATCAAATTTTAACTTTTGTTATAATTGCGATATCGATCGATATTTGTTTTAAATTGTAAAAAACAATACTCTTTTCTATCTATTAGGGGGCGAAAAATGAATACTGTCACAAAAGAAGCCAGCAACCTTGGTCAAAAACGGCTGTTACATCTGATTGAAACGAAGCAGGCGATTGTAGGCGTGTTAGGCATGGGATATGTGGGATTCCCTCTTGCGCTGGAATGCGTCGATAAAGGATACAATGTTATCGGATTCGACAAAAACAGTGAAAAGGTTTCCTTGTTAGCCGCCGGAAGCAGCCATATTCAAGATATAGAGGACGACAGACTGAACTCGGCTTTACAAACAAAACGCTTTCAAATCAGCGCCGACATGTCGCTCATCCAACAATGCGACATCATTGTGATATGTGTGCCGACACCCCTGAACAAAAAAGACAAGATCCCCGATTTAACCTACATCGACAGTGCAGTTGACAGCATGATTGCTTATGGAAGGCAGCATCAGCTTTTAATTTTAGAAAGCACCACCTATCCCGGAACAACGAAAAAAAAGATTGCCGACAGAATGGCATCAAGCCGCGGCATGAAAATAGGAACAGACTTTTTTACGGCTTATTCTCCGGAAAGAATCGATCCGGGCAACAGGCAATATGAAGTTTCAGATATTCCTAAAGTAGTCGGCGGAACCACACAGACTTGCACAGAACTTGCCTCAGCGTTTTACAGCACCATTGTTACAAGCATTCACCCGGTCACCTCACCCGAAGTAGCTGAAACAGCTAAACTCCTAGAGAATACTTATCGTTATGTCAATATAGCTCTTATCAATGAAATGGCGCTTAATTGCCGTGAACTTGATATTGATATATGGGAAGTCATCTGCGCGGCGGACACGAAGCCGTTCGGCTTTCAAAAATTTATCCCGGGCCCCGGAGTCGGAGGCCATTGTATCCCGATTGATCCTTTTTACTTCAAATGGATCGCGAATGAAAAAGGGCTGCAGACAAAATTAATTGATCTCGCGGACGAAATCAATTCCAACATGCCGATTTCTGTCTCTGACTATGCTTTGAAACTGGCGGGCAAAGACAAATGCAGCATCTTAATAATAGGGGCCGCTTATAAAAAAAATACAAATGACCCGCGTGAATCCTCAGTGTTTACGATAATGGAAGAATTGATGGACAAGGGATGCGCGATTGATTATCATGATCCGTTTATCAGCGAGATCCGCTTGAATGACGGAAGCTGCAAACAATCTGTCCCTTTCACAAAAGAACAAATCAATCAGTACGACGTCATCATCATTCATACAGATCACGATGTAATCGACTACAGTATTTTGAAGGATGCCTCACCGATTATCTTTGACACAAGAAATGTATGCAAGGAAAAATCAGCCGACAATTGCAGAGTTGTCACTTTATAGGAGGGAACGGTCATTAGTAATCGATTTATCTCTTTTCACAGACCTGATATGACAAACGAAGAAATCGCAAGCGTAACCGAAACGATTCAATCGGGCTGGATTTCGAAAGGCCCGAAGGTAATCGATTTTGAAAAAAAGCTGGGAGAATGTATAGGAGCCGAACGCGTCATCAGCTGTAATTCAGGCACCGCTGCATTACATATGGCTTTATTGGCGCTCGGTGTGGGAGAAGGCGATGAAGTCATCGTGCCGAGCTTCACGTTCTGTTCCAGCGTCAATGTCATCCTGCACGCCGGAGCCGTTCCGGTGTTTGCGGATATATGCGAGAAAAGTCTATGTGCCGATCCTGAAGATGTCCGGAAGAAAATAACGCCGCGCACAAAAGCGGTAATTGCAGTTCATTTTGCCGGCTATCCGGCTGATCTGGAAAACTTGCAATCCATTTGTAAAGAAAACGGATTGTATCTGATTGAAGACGCCGCTCATGCGCTCGGTACAAAATATAACGGAAGCATGATCGGCACTCACGGCGATGCCGTGTGCTTCAGCTTTTATGCCACCAAAAATATTACAACGGGGGAAGGCGGAGCCCTCGTCATGAAAGACGAACAGGCCGCAGAAAGAGCGAGGCTGTACGGCTGGCACGGCATCACAAAAAATGCCTGGAACCGGTACGGTGAAAAAGGCAGCTGGAGATACGACGTTTTACTGCCGGGCTTTAAATATAATATGACGGATATTCAGGCCGCGCTCGGTCTGGTTCAATTGAAGCGCGCAAACGACATTCAAGAAAAACGGGAACAGATCGCTCAATTTTATGTACGTGAACTGTCAGGTCAATCTGATAAAGCGGCGCTTCCGCTTTCTGACATTCCAAGCGGCATAACGCACTCATGGCATTTATTTATTTTGCGGATTCGAGAAAACGGCGGTATGGACAGAGATCTGTTTATTGAGAAAATGAAAGAAAAACAAATCGGGCTGAGCGTGCACTTTATTCCCGTGCATTTGCATCCTTACTATAAAAAACATTTTCCTGCGGAGCTTCCGGTAACTGAACGTGTTTTCCGGGAGATTGTATCACTGCCTCTTTACAGCCAGTTATCAGATGAGGATTGCAGCTATATTGTCAAGTCTATAAAAGAAGTTTTGACTATCAGCCAGGAGGTAGGATCATGAAACATATTGCGATTATCGGAGGAGCCGGTTTTATCGGAAGCGAACTGGCGGCATTATTACAGGCTAAAGGTTATCACACCATCATTGCAGACCAAACGAAGCCGGCTTTTGACACTGAATACCGCCAAACGGATATCCTTGACCGGACGTCCCTTCGCGAATCACTGCGGGGAGCGGATGCGGTTGTCCATTTGGCGGCAATGGTCGGAGTGGACAGCTGCCGAAGCAATGAAGAAGACGTCATACGGGTCAATTTTGAAGGAACAAAAAACGTCACTGAGGTATGCGGTGAGTTGGGAATCAGCACACTTCTTTTCTCATCGAGTTCAGAAGTGTTCGGAGATTCACCGGATTTTCCTTATACCGAGACAAGCAGAAAGCTTCCGAAATCAGCTTATGGAAAAGCCAAACTGCAATCAGAGGAATATTTGAGAGAACAGGCTTCCGACGAACTTCATATTCGGGTCGTCCGGTACTTTAATGTATACGGGCCGAAACAGCGCGAGGATTTTGTCATCAACAAGTTTTTCAGCCTGGCCGAGAATGGCTCTGAGCTGCCTCTTTACGGGGACGGCGGACAAATACGCTGCTTCAGCTACATCAGTGATATCGTCACCGGAACTTATCTCGCTCTCATTCATGAAGGAGCCGTCTTTGAAGACTTCAATATCGGGAACGACCAGCCGATCACGATAAAAGAACTGGCTGAAAAAGTCAATGTGCTCTCAGGCAGAGAGAAGGATAACTATCTGTTTAAAAAGCTGGGCGAAGACGGCGTGAGGGGAAAAGACATCGAAATTTTTAAACGGGCGCCGTCAATCGAGAAGGCGAAACGTTTGCTCGGTTACGCTCCGAAAGTAAGTCTGAATGAAGGCCTGGAGATCATAAAAGATGAAAGACAAAAGCACAAACTTTCACTTTCCTAAAAACCCGGAAGTGGTCAAATATCCCGTTTATCCCGGACAGTTTTCCGTCAGCGGACGTCTGCGCGCGGTGAAACACTTGCTTACTGCCGGACAAAGCGGACTGACTGAAAAACTGGAAAAACGTTACGGAAAAGGGGTTGTGCTGACCTCCAGCGGCAGTGCGGCACTGGTGCTCGCATTAACTTATTCGGGAGCCGGGCCGGGGAAAGAAGTGATTTTCTCATCCTTCAGCTGCCCGAATGTCATTGATGCCGTGCTGCAATCCGGTGCGACGCCTGTGTTTGCGCAGCTGGATGAGCATCTATCCTTATCTTTTGAGGATGTCAAAAAAAAAGTGACGAGGCAGACGTGTGCGGTTATCCTCACGCATGTATACGGCCGGAGAGAAAATACCGCTATCATTGACTGGGCGAAGGAAAACGGAATTGCTGTCATTGATGATGCCGCTCAAGCCATGTTTACAAAACAAGCGGATACATTTGCCGGCGGTTTGGGCGATTTCGGCATTTTAAGCTTCGGCCCCTCAAAGCCGCTTGCGAGTATCGGAGGCGGCGCGTTAATCGCGCCGAAAGAATGGCTTCGGCAAAAAGCAAATCTCCCGATGGAACAGCGCAGCCAAGTGGCAGCTGACTATCGAATCTATATCAGAAATCAAAGAATCCAAGCTGTAATGAAACGGAAACGGCATCATCCTATTTCATATATGTTTAGAAAAGCGGGCGCCATGCCTTCCATGAAAGCCACAAAGCTCGAAGCTCTGCCGGATAAACCGGCTGTTGTACCCGTGCTTCGCATGCATCCGGCAAGGGAAGCCATTATTGATGATCAGCTTTCACGTATGGATCAGCTTGTAACAGCTTCGCTCCGAAACTTAGAGACGGCGGGAGAAATCTTTGCAAAGGCGGAAGAAACAAACGGCATAAGAATGATCCAGCCCCAAGAAGGAGAACATCTGAATTATTTAACGGTTGTATTTCCCCGGGATGAAGAGCGGTACGGGTGTTCCGTTTATTTAGCCGAAAGAGGCATCCAAACATGCTGGAACTATCTTCCTCTCGAACGTATTCCGATTTATGAAACATACGCGGGAGAAGGCGGGGAAGACCCGCTTTGGAAGAGAGTTCTTTCCCTGCCGTTTAAACCTCCTCTTCAAAAGAAGCAAGTCAGATATATAGCCGAATCCGTTTTATCATATTGTGAGCAACAGAATAAGACTGAATAGTGGTGATAACTATGCAAAAAACAGCAGTATGCACGACCCGCCAGGCATGGGATCGGGCCGCTGACATGTATCAGGCGGGATTGTTTCAAAGCTATGATTGGGGAATCCTCATGGAAGAGCTTCCCGGCACGTCATTTCACCCTGTCAGACTGACAACGGACGGAGGACAAGTCATCTATCTTCCGCTTTTTGAACAGAAGGGCGTATTATCCGGCAATATGATCGGATACGGCGGCGTTATTTCAGATCGCCCCATCTCATTTGAATGGCTTCAAAGTGAAATCCAGGCCATATTCGGCCGGAACATATCCCGGATGCTGCTGCCGTACGGTCAGACTTCTTTTACAGAAGAAATCAGGGAAGGATGGACGGAAAAGGCAACGCGGATTCTTTCGCTTCCGGACACGTTTGACGAGCTTTGGACGGGCATTTCCGGAAAAGCCCGGACGGCAGTCAGATACGCTGAAAAAGAGAATATTGTCACCCGGCTGATCGGGCGAAAAGAACTTGGCGCGTTTTATGACCTCTACAAAGAGCATACGGCGGCAATCGGCGCGGCTTATGTGCTGAGCCAGGGCTTTTTCCAAAAGCTGCTTGACACGTTTGCGGACCGGATGTTTTGGATCGGAGCATATCAGGATGAGACGCTGATCAGCAGCAGTATTTTTCTCTATGACCGCTCTCATTTCTATTATTGGCAGAATGTAAACAGCCTGGCGGGAAAAAAAGCGCAGGCCTCTTACTTATTGATGCGTGACGCCCTGCAATTCGCCATTTGCCGCAAGCTTCAATGGGCTGATTTTGGCTATTCACACAGTAAAGAAATCGCAAGACCGAAACGATATTGGGGAGCTGAAGAAAAACAATGCCGACTTTTTACGAAACCGGAATGAAAACAATAAGCGGCCATCAATCCAGTTATCTGCCGTGGTACGGTTTTTTTGAAAAAATGTATAAGTCGGATCTGTTTGCCATTCATGACACAGCTCAATTTGAGAAAAAAGGATTTCTCAACCGCAACAGGATCAAAACGCCGCAAGGCCCCCGATGGCTGACAGTGCCTTTGCAGATGAAACAATATAAAGACATAGAGCTTCGGCATATGAAAATCGACCAGACACAGGATTGGCGGAAAAAACATTGGATGGCGATTAAAATGAACTATGCGAAAGCTCCCTATTTTGAGCGATACCAGCATTTTTTTCAAGATGTCTATCAGCGGGAGTGGGAATATCTCCATGATTTGAATATGCACATCATTGAATTTTTCCGAAAAGAGCTCCGAATTGAAACGCCGCTCTGTTATGTCTCTGAGCTTGAATGCCGGAAGGAGAAAAAAAGCGATTTTGTTTTAGCGCTTTGTCAGGAGCTGGGGGCGGACCGTTATTATTCAGGCAGTCAGGGTTCCGACTATTTAATAGAAAGCGATTTTGAAAGAAACGGAATTGTCATTGAGTATCAGCAGATCCGACATTTTGGCTATCCTCAATTATTCGGGGAGCATATCCCTCACCTCTCCATGCTCGATATGCTGATGAACTGCGGAGCGGATACAGCTGAAATGTTAGTTAAAGGAGGGCAATATGATGAAAGTAATGGTATTTGCAGCGCATCCCGACGATGAAATTATCGGCGTCGGCGGCACGCTCGCCAAACATGTCCGCCAAGGTGACAGCGTGTCGGCAGTCATTATGGCGGAAGGCAAATCATCAAGAAAAACGGATTACAAAAAGCCTGAAGATTCCGTTATGGAGCATTCTAATCAAGAAACGGAGCAGGCGCTCAGCACTTTGGGCATCCATGATTTTGTCAGGCTGAACCTTCCTGATAACAGAATGGATTCAATGGATTTGCTGGATGTCGTGAAGGAAGCGGAGAAACAAATCAATCGTTTTCAGCCTGACATTGTGTATACCCAGTACGGCGGTGACATTAATATTGACCACTCCGTCGTATTCAGAGCGGTCATGACGGCAACCCGTCCGCTTCCCGGTCATACGGTAAAACGGGTTTTTGCCTATGAAACATTGTCTTCGACGGAATGGAATTACTGTCAGAAGGATCAGTTTCATGCCAATTTCTTCGTTAATATTGAAGACGAGCTTGAAACGAAATTGAAATCGATGGCGTGTTACGGCTCCGAGCTCAGAGACTTCCCTCATCCCCGCTCTTTGCAGGCGATCGAACATAATGCCCATGTGTGGGGAGCAAAATCGGGTTTTACCGCTGCGGAAGCGTTTATGCTTGTGAGAGGAACATGGTGACTGTCCTATGATTGCTCAAATTCCGTTTTTCGGACTTGATCCGAAGCAAATCGATGAGAAATGGGTGGAAGCGGGATACGGTCTGGAAGCGAATATTTTTGACGGCCATTCCTTTGGGGAAGCGGATTATCTCAAAACATTCAATCAGACGCTGGAATATGCGAAACAGCTTGATCCTTCATTATTGACGCTGCATTTCCCGACAGATCATGCCGATTATGTGAATGAAGATCACATCAAAAAACAGCTTTATCACTTTGCGGAGCTCGCTGTGAAATACGGCGCCAAAGGCATAACCGTTCATGCGAATCAATTTATGACGGTTGAGGAATTTCAAGTCTATGACCTGGAAGGAAACCGTAAAAAAATCGTTGAGTTTTTCGCGGAGTTTGATGAGCGGCTGAAAGGGACGGACATTTGGATCGGTGTGGAAAACCTTCCGATCATCGGGAATCTGGGAGAGGATTTTGATCCGATTTTCATTTATCCTGAGGATTTTACAGAGCTGGTGGAGCTGGATCTGAAGCATGTCGGTATTACGTGGGATCTGTGCCATTGGGCGATTACCTATCAGACTCACTTGTCTTCCGCCCTTATGTTCAGAAATGATCAGCTGAAATATCCCGATTTCTTTCAGTTTCTGTCGATAAAAGAGAGCATTAAGCATTATCACTTCAGCTCATTTCGCCAGCTTGCGTTCCCGCATGGCGGCGTCCGCTGTTTTGAGGGCCGCCATCCGAGTGAAGGGACAATCGCTGAGGAGCTGCTGAGACGTGCTGCAGATACTTTGCAGGAGCTTTATCGGACTCAAGATACCGGCATTGTATTTGAGGTGATGGAAGAGGATTATACGGAAAGACGGGAATCATGGAGAACGCTGGAATGGTTCGGCGGTGTTTCTGATGACGAGGATCAAAAAAGAGCCTGATATGACATATCGAACACCGAACTATGCAAAGCTTTGGTGTGCACAGGTGTTTTCTTCAGCAGCGGATGGGGTCTGGCTCATTGCTTTGCCGCTGTTAGTGTTAGAATTGACCGGCAGCAAAATTCTAGTCGGCGTTATTTCTTTTATCGAACTCGTGCCGTTGACATTTGGCGTGCTGGCGGGGCCGCTGATTGATTTATTCCGAAAAAAGTCGATCTTGTATTTGTGCAATACGGGCCGGGCCGCCATTATGATCCTCTTGGCGGTGCTCAGCGCGAACGATTTATTAACCGTGTGGATAGCCGGGGTGTGCGCCTTTTGTCTATCTCTGCAATCGATGCTGTTTGCGCCGGCGAAAGTCGCGATCATTCCGCTGCTCGTCCGCAAACAGCATCTTGATCAGGCGACATCTCTGATCAATACGAGTGACTTGATCGGACTCATCGTCGGAAAATTGATCAGCGGGATCATGATTGCGGCTATTCCGTTCGGGATGCTGTTTGCCCTAAACGGAACTGCTTTTTTGATCTCTGCGGCATTTATCGCGTTCATTCGTATTTCAGAACAGCCCAATGAAAAAAGCAACGGAACTGAAGATGTAAAAGCCGGTTACAGAATGCTGAAAGGAAATGCGGCATGGCTGACATCGGTCGGATACTTTTTCGTCGTAAATCTCGTCATTGCCGGCCTTATTTCAGTAATGGGGCCGATTCTTGCTGTGGAGCGTTTTCAGCAGAACTATTCTGTATGGTTTGCCGTCATGTATTCAATGTTTCAGGCGGGGATGCTTTTGGGCAATCTGGCCGTATTTTTCAAATGGAATACAAAACGCTTGAACCGGCTGTACCCGCGGACGTTAACGGCAGCGGGACTGCTCATTATGCTCCTGTTTTTTCCCCTTCATGGGTTTGAGTGCATCATCTTCCTGGTGCTTGGCATCATCATCTCGTATATTGATGTGCAAACGGTGCTGTATTTCCAAAAGACGGTTCCGGCCGCATATTTCGGAAGGGTCTTTGCACTGATTTTTTCCATTGTCAAAATGGGTGAACCGCTGTCGGCCGCTGTCTACACAGGGCTTCTGCTGTTGATGAATGCGGATTATATTTTCGCGGCGGTCGGACTGACCCTTACGATCGTTTTTGCTATTTTTTCAGTCAGACAAGGGAGTCAAAGAAATACAGAGAAACAAGCGGATCAATCCGTCTGAATGGTAAACGAAGGGGCGCCGATGTCAGCCGGCGCCCTTTTTATCATAAATCCAAATAAAGCCGTATCATATCCCGGCATTGAATGCCGTTTTCAAAAATGTCTTCATCATAATGTCTGATAAAAAAATCATGGTCGACAGCCTGAATGCGGAATCCGCATTTTTGATAGAGTGACAGCTGATGAATACTGGAATTTCCGGTGCCGATTTCAATCGTGTCAGCTCCCGATTGTCTCGCTTTTTCAATGGCATCCCGCACCAGCTGTTTTCCGAATCCCCTGTTCTGCAGCGATTCTTTTACCGCGATGTTTACGATTTCTATCGTTTTAGGCCTTGTTTGCAATAAAACGTAAACCCCTGCAAGCTCGTCTGACGTCCAAGCCGTATAGCATTCTCCTCTTACAAGATAATCATCGACAATCTCTTTCGACGGATCGGCCAGCAGCAATAGTTCATACAGCGCTTCATCCGGCTCCGCGGCTTTTCGGATGCTCAGTTTTTGCATGTCCGTTTCTCCTCCTCCGTTATGATCGACAGCTATTTTTCAAAATAACTCCAAAATCATTCTACTTTATTATAAAATATGAAACATAGGAAAAGTTATACAAGTTTTGCAGATTGAATAGGAGGAAAGTCATGTTTTTTTGTAAGCATTGCGGCCAGCAGAACAATGAAGAAGCGCATTTCTGTAAAGAATGCGGAAAACCGATCGGGAAAGGAAGCCGGCTGGAGCGGCAGGCGGCTGTAAAAGCGGCTGAATCTGCTTCACAAATGAGAAAGCCGATCCCTAAAAAAACGCTCTTCATGTGGGGCGGCATTGCCGCAGCGCTGATCTTATTGATTGCCGCATATAAAACCGGAGCCTGGCTGACATCTGAAAAAAGGCTCACGGATCAATTCGAACAGGCGGTTCATGACGGGGACACGAAAAAGCTCGCAGCCCTGCTCACTCCTTCAGACAAAAAACTGAAGCTGAATGAGACCAATGTCAAACCGCTCCTTGCATACGCAAAGAAACACGATGAACTGCTGGCAGCGCTTCGCGGCAATTCATCAGAAACAGATGCGGTATACGTTAAAAAAGAGGGAAAAACCCTTCTTTTGTTTGACCATTACGAACTGAAAGTCGATCCGGTTTATTTCCGCGTCACAAGCAATTATAAAGGCGCCGATCTTTATATCAACAGCGAGAAAACAGGTACGGTCAAAAAAGCCGATGAAATCCAAATCTTCGGCCCGTATGCACCCGGTGTCTACACGGCGGAAGCCAAGCTTAAAAATGAGACGGTTGACGTTGTCAAAAAGCAAGAGGCAGAGGCGGCCGGAAGCCGGAATGTTGAGTTTGACCTGCCGTTAGACGCCGAGGATGTGACATTCACTCCGGCAGACAGCTTCAAAAGCGCGAAAGGCGATCTGCTGATAAACGGCAAGTCCGTCCATAAAGATCCGTTTACATCCGTTACATATGGTCCGCTCTTAACTGACGGTTCCATGACAGCCGCCGTGGAGGCTGATTTTCCTTGGGGGAAAATGAAAACTGCCGATGTCCCGATCAACAGTACTGATGTGGACTTAACGCTTATCCCGGATCAAGATACACAGCAAACAATCATGGACACGATTGTCAAAACAACGAAGCAGTATACAAAAGCGATGGCAGACGGAAATACCGATCAGATGACCGAGGCTGGTTCCGCCTGGAAAGAGCAGACGAAAGAAGTGGTATCCGGCATGAAGAGTTCCGGCACCTTTTTGAAGGATCAGTATAAAGAGACAAGCTTTGATCTGGATTCATTTGCGATTTCTCAAGAGAACGGCCGCTGGCAAGTAACAGTTACGGGTAAAGAGCTTCATGAGTCTGCTTATTTCGACGGGAATACGAAGCCTGATATGGAAGAGGCTGAGCCGAGCTTTCACTATGTACTCTCATATGATACAAAACATAAAAAATGGGTTTTCGAAAAAGCTGACCCTGCCTCAGATTCTTCTGGGACAAATGTAAAAAAAATAAAAAACGACCAGCCGAAAACCTATACATCCGCATGGGCATCTTCCAAAGGAAACACAGCTTCAGGCAGCGTGACAAACGAGCAAGTCACATCGTTTATGACTGATTACCTGACAAATCAATCAAGCGCCGTCAGCCTTAACAATTTTGCCATCATGGCGGGTAATTTAGAAGAGGGAAGCCCTTTGTATGCTGATCAGCAGAAACTGGTCAAAAAACTGCACAGCGAGGGGACGACCGAAGTATTTAATGAAGTGAATGTCAAAAGCTTTTCACAGAAAGGCTCTCATCTGACGATTCACACGTACGAGGAGTTTTATATTACGAAAGCCGGCGGCAGTCCGAAGCTCAGAACATACAATTGGACGTATGGCGGCGTTGTTAAAGACGGAAGAATTTATTTAACATCCATTCAATAAAAAAACCCCCGCGCCAATCAGGCGGCGGGGGTTTCCGTTTTTAAAAGAAGAAATAATTCATGAGTTCTTTTATATAATGCTTGATCGTGAATTGAAACGTTACGCAAATGATCAAATAGATGACGATAACAGAATAAATGATATCCGCCTTAGTAGTGAGCTGATGCTGATAGCTCGCCAGCATGAGCGGAGGCACGGCAAACGCCGCTCCTAAAAGACCGACAGCCAGAATGGTGAAGCAAACGGTTGTATGAAGCAGCATAAAAATGAGGGCAAGAAGCAAAATAGCTGTAAACGGAATCAAAAATGCCCCGAATCTGGACAGCGAATCTTTAAATGACACCTGGGCGCCGCCGGCCTTCAAAGCGATAAAAATCAAGAGATACAGGCAAAAAACGCATAATGCAAAGGTAAGCGCCGGCTTGATCACAACCGCGGTAAAACTGACGTCACGAAAGCCGTCTGATAAGAGAATATAAAACATAACCGGCGTCACCAGGCAGAAAAGCACCATGTGGATGATGCTGCTGACAAGCTGTTCGCCGCCTGTCGTTTTACATGTTTGATACGGTCGCTTTAACACATCAAGCACGAATAAGGCAAATTGCTTTGAAGCCTGCTTAGCCGCGGCGCCGGTCTGAGCGGCCTGGCCCTGCGTTTGGCCTGCGCCTCCCTGCCCGGGCTGGGGCGCCCCGCACTTTTCACAAAACTTTCCGCCATCAGTATGATGGCCGCATTGAGAACAATACATTCTAAAACTCCTTTTACAAGTAATATAGGGATTTTGTTCAATATTTACATTATAAAAGAAAATAGGACGGATGTAACGGAGTTTTCTAAAGATATACAAATCACCTTCTCTATGAATTGATAATAGAGAAAAAGTACCCTTTATGGTAGAATTTTATTGGAGCTGATAGATATCATGTCTCTCGGCGCATTGATTCAGAGTGAAAAAGGAAATTAACGCATGCTAAAAAAATTGAAAATGCTTTATCGGCTGTTGAAATTCGGAAAAGGCTTATGGAGATAGCAAACGGAAAAAACCGTCCTTACAAGGACGGTTTTTTTCTGTTTCCGGATCGTCCGGCTGAGGTTATAAAAAGCAGACCCCGGGGTAAAAACCATGCATAAGAAACAGCGGAGAACAAAACATAACTCAATAACGGCAAGTCATAAGGAGGTACGCATGTTTTCATTCATCATTCATGTCTTCATTTCACTGTTTGCAGTCTCCAATCCCATCGGAAACGTGCCGATTTTCCTTTCACTGACGGAAGGGTACTCGGAGAAAGAACGGACAGCGATCGCGCGCAAGGCTTCCGTGCTGTCGTTTATCATCTTGGCGGCTTTTTTAATCTTCGGCCATCTGATCTTTAAACTGTTTGACATTAACATTCATGCCTTACGTATCGCGGGCGGCATTTTTATTTTCGGCATCGCTTATAATCTTCTGAACGCGAAGAAATCTCATGTACAGTCTCTCCATCATGAAGAGAAAGGGGAGAGCAAGGAGAAAGCCGATATATCTGTGACGCCTTTGTCGATTCCGATTATCGCCGGACCCGGTACGATCGCGACGGTGATGAGTCTGTCGGCCGGCCATGGCGGCATCTTCCATTACATCAGCGTGCTTATCGGCATTGCGGCCGTCATCGCGATGACGTTCATCTTCTTTCACTATTCATCTTTCATCAGCAATAAGCTCGGGAAAACCGAAATGAACGTCATTACCCGACTGATGGGGCTGATTTTGGCGGTGGTGGCCATCGGCATGATCGGCGCCGGTCTGAAAGGCATGTTCCCGATATTGGTTTCCTGACTTAAAAAAGCAGCGCCCGGTTATCTTCGGGTGCTGCTTTTTTCTATTTTCGGCACATGCTGAAACACTTCTTCACTCTCAAAAAATTCTATCAAACGGCTCAGCCAGTCATAATAATGGAGCCAATCCGTCAGTTCATCCAAAAGCTGACGGGCTTTTTCTTCAATATCGGGACTGAGATTTTCCGATTCCAGAAGCTCAGTCAGCTCGCGGTTCAGTTTTTTATAGAGCATTTTGTTTTTGCTGACCGCCTTTGTCCAATTTGCCGTAAACAGGGAGATAAACGTCTGGTAATAATCACGCTCCACGTCATAAAGGTCTTTCCGAACGCCTTTTTCAAACACTTTTTCAGCCAGATTGACATCGGTCATTTCGCGGACCACCTGGCTCATCCTCGTTTTGCTCATCCCGGTCGCCTCTGACAGCTCATTTAACGTCATCGGCTTGCGGTTCATATAAATAATACCGAGCACACGTCCCAGTGTGGCCGGCATTCCGAATGTATGCATATTCTCGGCGATTCTCTCAATGAGATGCTCTTCAGCATGCCCGATGATATCAAGAGCGTTTTTTTCCACGGCTGATCATCCCTTCACTGGCTTTTCATGCTGACAATATATCATATTTTTTACAGTTGATGAAAAAGATGATGCGGCAGGATATGCGAGCTATCGGGAGCGATTGTAAGAACATCCGCATTGTCAGCGGGATAACATGAAAAAATACGTATATTGTATATAATTTCAACACATTGTAAACTTTTTATTTTACAAATTTCATCTTATAATAAAGATTATACTTTTCAGAAAAATAACGGAACCCTTCGGAGGTGCACGGATTGCTGAGATTAGAAAATGTATCAAAAGTCTATAAAGGCGGAAAAAAAGCTGTCAACAGCATTGATTTAAATATCGAAAAAGGCGAATTTATTTGTTTTATCGGGCCGAGCGGCTGCGGAAAAACGACGACGATGAAAATGATTAACAGACTGATTGAGCCGTCATCCGGAAAGATTTTTATCGATGGCGAAAACATTATGGAGCAGGACCCGGTGGAGCTGAGACGGAAAATCGGCTACGTCATTCAGCAGATCGGACTTTTCCCTCATATGACCATTCAGCAGAACATTTCCCTCGTGCCGAAACTGCTGAAATGGCCGGAACAAAAGCGGAAGGAACGGGCGCGGGAGCTTTTGAAGCTCGTCGATATGGGCCCGGAATATTTAGACCGCTATCCTCACGAGCTGAGCGGGGGACAGCAGCAGAGAATCGGCGTGCTGCGCGCCCTTGCAGCGGAACCTCCCCTTATTCTCATGGATGAACCGTTCGGAGCGCTTGACCCGATTACGCGGGATTCCCTTCAGGAAGAATTCAAAAAACTGCAAAGAACATTGAATAAAACGATTGTGTTTGTAACACACGATATGGATGAAGCCATTAAGCTGGCTGACCGGATCGTCATTTTAAAAGCGGGAGAGATCGTTCAGGCCGGCACTCCTGATGACATCCTCCGGAATCCGGCTAATGAGTTTGTCGAAGAATTTATCGGCAAAGAACGGTTATTGCAATCAAGACCGGATATTGAACGCGTCGAGCAGATGATGAATAAAAAGCCTGTCACCGTTACGGCGGACAAAACGCTTTCGCAGGCGATACAGGTGATGCGGGAACACCGTGTCGATTCCCTGCTTGTCGTTGATGACCTGAATGTGCTGCAAGGATATGTTGATGTCGAAATCATTGATCAGAACCGGAAAAAAGCGAGCCTCGTCGGCGACGTGCTCCGCTCTGATCTGTATACAGTCGAGCAGGGGACACTGCTGCGTGATACCGTACGCAAAATTTTAAAGCGCGGAATGAAATATGTACCCGTCGTTGATGAACAAAGGCATTTAGTCGGAATTGTCACGAGAGCGAGCCTTGTCGACATCGTTTACGATTCAATCTGGGGCGAGGAAGACCAGCTGGTGACAGGCTGACAAGGGGAGGAACGCTTACAATGAATGAAATGATCAAGTTTTTGCAGACGAACGGCGGAGAACTGTTATATAAAACGTGGGAGCATTTATACATTTCGATCATCGCCGTCATATTAGGCATTGTCGTCGCCGTTCCGCTCGGAGTGGCGCTGACGAGAATGAAAAAGGGCGCAGGCGCCATCATCGGCGCCGTCAACATTGTGCAGACCTTGCCGAGTCTCGCGATACTGGCATTTTTTATCCCGCTGTTAGGCGTGGGAAAGGTGCCCGCGATCGTCGCGCTGTTTTTCTATTCGGTGCTGCCGATTCTCCGGAACACGTATACCGGCATTCAAGGCGTAAACAAAAATCTGCTGGAATCGGGAAAAGGCATCGGCATGACGGTCTGGGAGCAGATCAGGCTTGTGGAACTGCCGCTTGCGGTTCCGGTGATCATGGCGGGCATCCGCACATCCACCATTTATCTGATCGGCTGGGCGACGCTTGCTTCCTTTATCGGGGGCGGCGGGCTCGGAGACTATATTTTTATCGGCCTGAATCTCTATCAGCCTGAATATATTATCGGCGGCGCCGTGCCGGTCACCATTTTAGCCATTATCATTGATTATCTGCTGGCGGCGACGGAACGGAAGGTGACGCCGAAAGGGCTGAAAGGACTGAAGGAAGTATCATAAGGAGTTGGCTGTTGTGAAAAGAAACCAAAAGAGATGGATGTGCGCACTGGCGCTGTCAGCTGCTCTGCTTCTAGGCGGCTGTTCCCTTCCCGGCCTGAGCGGGGCTTCCGATGATACGATCAAAATCGGGGCGCAAAGCATGACGGAATCAGAAATTATCGCCAATATGCTCGCACAGATGATTGAACACAATACAGACTTGAATACGGCATTAATTAAAAACCTCGGATCGAACTATGTCCAGCAGCAGGCGATGCTCGGCGGTGAAATCGATATCGCCGCGACGCGCTACTCGGGAACGGATTTAACGAGCACTCTCGGCATGGAAGCGGAAAAAGACCCGAAAAAAGCATTATCCATCGTACAGAAAGAATTTGAGAAACGCTTCCATTACAAATGGTTTGATTCTTACGGATTTGAGAACACATACGCTTTTACCGTCACGAAAGAGCTTGCGGAAAAAGACCATTTAGACAAAGTGTCCGATATTAAGAAGCATGCGGATCAATTTAAGCTCGGTGTAGACAATGCGTGGCTGAAAAGAAAAGGTGACGGCTATAAAGGCTTTACCGACACGTACGGCTTTGAATTCGGCACAACCTATCCGATGCAGATCGGACTTGTATACGATGCCGTGAAAAACGGGAAAATGGACGCCGTCCTCGCTTATTCAACGGACGGACGGATTAAAGCGTACGATCTGAAAATTTTAAAAGACGACAAGCAGTTTTTCCCGCCGTATGACTGTTCGCCGGTCATTCCCGACAGCGTGCTGAAGCAGCATCCTGAACTGAAGGGCATTGTGAATAAACTGATCGGCAAAATCGATACGGAAACGATGCAGGAATTGAATTACGAGGTGGACGGCAAGCTGAAAGAACCGTCCGTCGTCGCTAAAGAATTTTTGGAGAAACATCATTATTTTGAATAAGAAATGAGGTGGGGCAAATGGAAGTGCTGCAGCAGCTCGGCACTTATTATTCTCAAAACGGCGCCTATGTGCTTCAGGAGTTTTACCGCCATTTTCTCATGTCGGTATACGGCGTTTTATTTGCGGCGATCGTCGGGGTTCCGCTCGGCATCTTCATTGCCAGGCACAGAACATTAAGCGGCTGGGTATTCGCGGTGACAAACGTGATTCAGACCGTGCCGGCGCTTGCGATGCTTGCGGTGCTGATGCTCGTCATGGGGCTCGGCGCCAATACGGTGATATTGTCGCTGTTTTTATATTCGCTTCTTCCGATCATCCGGAATACGTACACGGGAATCGCCAGCATTGAACACGCTTATCTTGAATCGGGAAAAGCGATGGGCATGACCAAATTTCAGGTGCTCCGCATGGTGGAGCTGCCGCTTGCGCTTTCCGTCATCATGGCGGGGCTGCGGACGGCGCTCGTCATCGCGATCGGCATTACGGCAATCGGTACGTTTGTCGGCGCGGGCGGACTCGGTGACATTATTGTCAGGGGCTCAAACGCCACGAACGGAACCGCGATTATTTTGGCCGGCGCCATTCCGACAGCGCTGATGGCCGTTATCGCAGATCTTGTGATGGCATGGCTGGAGCGGGCGCTGAGTCCGGTGAGAAAGAAAAAACGAACCAAAGCGCCGAATGCGGCATGAAAAAAACGCCTTGCGGGTCAGGGCGTTTTTTTCTTATGGCTTCGGAACATGCTTGAAAATTTCTTCGCTTTCAAAAAACTCGATCAGACGGCTGATCCAGTTGTAGTAATCTAGCCAATCCTTTAATTCTTTCAGCAGTTCGTTGATTTTTTCCTCAGCTTCTTCCGGCACGCCGTTTTCAAGGACGGCTGTCAGTTCGCGGTTCAGCTTTTTATGCATCATTTTATTTTTGCTGACGACCTTGCTCCATGTGGCCGTAAACAGCGTAATAAAGGTTTGGTAATAATCCTGCTCGACGTCGTATAAATCTTTGCGGACGCCTTTTTCAAACACTTTTTCCGCCAGATTGACGTCAAGCATTTCACGGACCGCCTGACTCATTCTCGTCTTGCTCATGCCGGTCGCTTCTGATAATTCAGTTAAGGTCATCGGCTTGCGGTTCATATAAATAATGCCTAAAATGCGCCCCACCGTCGCGGGCATTCCGAATGTATGCATATTTTCAGCGATTCGTTCTATCAAATGATCTTCAGCTTGTTCGATTACGTGTAACGGATCTTTCTCCAACAGTTTCAATCCTTTCAGTCAGCAATTCCGATGTCAATATACCACATTTTTAAACCGGCGGAAATGCTCTTCCGAGAGAATTTGGCAGTAATCCGGAGCAATAAGAAGAACTTTGCCGGTCAATACGGGTTAATCAGTGCTTACACAACCTTTATATATAATATGGACAAATTGTAAACTTTTTAATTTACAAAGTTTAATTTATAATGGAAAACGTTCAATTGTCTGAAAAGTTAAATTTGAATTTAACGAATTGAATAAACTTAATCGTGGAGGTGTGAGTGTTTGCTGACATTAGAAAATGTCTCGAAAATGTATAAAGGCGGGAAAAAAGCCGTCAACAGCATCAACCTGAATATCGCCAAAGGCGAATTTATTTGTTTTATCGGGCCGAGCGGCTGCGGCAAAACGACGACGATGAAAATGATCAACCGCTTAATTGAACCGACAGAAGGCAGAATCTTGATAGAGGGCCGAAACATTATGGAACAAGACCCGGTGGAACTCAGAAGAAGCATCGGCTATGTCATCCAGCAGATCGGGCTGTTTCCGCATATGACCATTCAGCAGAACATTACGCTCGTTCCGAAGCTTTTAAAGCATCCTGCCGAAAAACGGAAGGAACGGGCGCGGGAGCTTTTAAAGCTCGTTGATATGGGGCCTGAATATTTAGACCGTTACCCTCATGAACTGAGCGGAGGACAGCAGCAGCGAATAGGTGTATTACGGGCACTTGCCGCAGAGCCGCCGCTCATCTTAATGGATGAACCGTTCGGGGCGCTTGACCCGATTACGAGAGATTCCCTTCAGGAAGAATTTAAAAAACTGCAAAAAACCTTACATAAAACCATCGTATTTGTTACCCATGATATGGACGAAGCCATCAAGCTTGCGGACAGAATCGTCATTCTGAAAGCGGGAGAAATCGTCCAGGCCGGAACGCCTGATGAGATTCTCAGATTTCCGGCGAATGAATTTGTTGAGGAGTTTATCGGCAAGGAACGGCTGATCCAATCATCCAGCCCTGATATTGAACGGGTGGAGCAGATCATGAATCCCGATCCCGTGACGGTAACACCTGAGAAAACACTGTCAGCCGCCATTCAGCTGATGCGTGCCGAGCGAGTGGATTCGCTGCTCGTCATTGATGAAAAGAACGTTCTACAAGGTTATGTCGATGTGGAGATGATTGACCGCAAACGAAGACAAGCGGTAACCGTCGCGGAAGTGCTTGAGCGGGATCTGTACACGGTCAGAAGCGGCACTCTGCTTCGCGACGCCGTCCATAAAATTTTAAAAAGAGGCATGAAATTTGTGCCGGTCCTTGATGAAGCCGGCCGGCTAACGGGAATCGTGACAAGGACAAGCCTCGTTGACATCGTCTATGACTCCATCTGGGGAGAAGAGAATCAGCTCGCGGTGATGTCATGAGGAGGCTTCAATTGATATGAATCAGACCGTGCAATTTTTACAGGCAAATGGAGGAGAGATGCTTTATAAAACATGGGAGCATCTGTACATCTCATTAATCGCCGTCATGGCGGGCATTCTCGCCGCCGTTCCGCTCGGCGTCCTGCTGACGAGGATGAAAAGAGGAGCCGGTGCCGTCATCGGCATCGTCAACATCATTCAAACCTTGCCGAGCCTTGCCATTCTTGCGTTTTTTATTCCGCTTTTAGGCGTAGGAAAGGTCCCGGCTGTTGCGGCGCTGTTTTTCTATTCCATGCTGCCGATTCTCAGAAACACGTATACGGGGATTCTCGGCGTCAATCGGCATCTTTTGGAATCGGGAAAAGGAATCGGCATGACGGCATGGGAGCAGATCAGGCTTGTAGAGCTCCCGCTTGCCGCTCCGGTCATCATGGCGGGCATCAGGACGTCTTCGATTTATTTAATCGGCTGGGCGACGCTCGCCTCCTTTATCGGCGGAGGCGGGCTGGGAGATTACATTTTTATCGGCTTGAACCTTTATCAGCCGGAGTATATTATCGCAGGCGCCGTTCCGGTCACAGTGCTGGCGGCAGCCGTCGATTACATGCTGGGGATGACAGAACGGAAAGTCACGCCTGACGGGCTGAAAAGCATAAAGGACGCTTCATAAGGAGGAGGTCTCTCATGGGGAATAGATGCAAAAAACGGCTGCTCGCAATCGCCTGTATCGGCATGCTGCTCCTTGGCGGATGCTCGCTCCCGGGATTGAGCGCCGCATCGGAGGACACCATTAAAATCGGCGCGCAAAGCATGACCGAATCAGAAATCATCGCGAGCATGCTCGGACAGATGATCGAACATCACAGCGGGTTGAAGACAACGGTTATTAAAAATCTCGGCTCCAATGCCGTACAGCAGCAGTCCTTGATCAACGGTGATATTGATATCGCCGCTACGCGCTATACAGGTGACGCGCTGACCGGGACGCTTCGCATGGAGCCGGAAAAAGACCCGGACAAAGCGCTGCGGCTCGTTCAGCGTGAATTTCAAAACAGATATGACATGAAATGGTTTGATTCTTACGGCTTTGATAATACATACGTCTTTACCGTTTCCGGACAGCTTGCCCGCAAGTATCATTTAGAATCGGTATCCGATGTCAAAAAAGAAGCGTCTCATCTGAAATTCGGCGTCGATAACTACTGGATGAAGCTGAGAGGCAACGGATATCAGGATTTTATGAACACATACGGAATGTCATTTGAAGGCACGTATCCGATGCAGATCGGCCTTGTTTACGACGCCCTGAAAAGCAGAAAGATGGATATCGCGCTCGCTTATTCCACCGACGGAAGAATCATCGCTTACGGACTGAAAACGCTGAAGGATGATAAGCGGTTCTTTCCTCCGTATGACTGTTCACCCGTCGTTCCGGATCAAGTATTAAAAGAGCATCCCGAACTGGAGGGCGTGATCAATAAAATGATCGGCGCGATTGATACAAAGATGATGCAGAAAATGAATTACGAAGTTGACGGCCGATTAAAAGAGCCGTCCGTCGTGGCCAAGGAATATTTAGAAAAACATCATTACTTTGAATAACGGAAAGGAGATGTGCGGATGGACACGATGAAGGAGCTGTTTACGTATTATGCTCAAAACGGCAGTTATGTTCTGTATGAGTGCTGGCGGCACTTTCTCATGTCGGCGTACGGCGTCGTTTTCGCCGCCATTTTCGCCATTCCGGCCGGAATTGTGACAGCAAGGCACGGGCGTCTCGCCGGCTGGGTGTTTGCTGTGGCGAACGTGATTCAAACCGTTCCGGCGCTTGCGATGCTCGCCGTCCTGATGCTCGTCATGGGACTCGGCGCCAATACGGTCATCACGGCTTTGTTTTTGTATTCACTGCTGCCGATTCTCAGAAATACGCACACGGGCATTATCAATATCGAGCACGCTTATCTCGAATCGGGAAAAGCGATGGGCATGACGAAATACCAAATCCTTCGTATGGTGGAGCTGCCGCTTGCGCTTTCCGTCATTATGGCGGGTCTCCGAACGGCGCTCGTCATTGCGATCGGCATCACGGCGATCGGCACCTTCGTCGGGGCGGGCGGCCTCGGCGATATGATCGTCAGAGGGTCGAACGCGACAAACGGAACCGCCATTATTTTGGCGGGCGCCATCCCGACCGCGCTGATGGCGGTAGCCGCAGACCTGCTGATGGCGTGGCTGGAACGAGCCCTCAGCCCGGTGAAAAAACAAAAAAGAAAGCTGATCGTACGCTCAGCCTCATGAAAAAAGCATTCTTCCGCGTGAAGGATGCTTTTTTTTGATTTCTTGATTAAATTTTGATAACTGCGCTGTAAAGTCTTACTTATCAAATAACAAAGCAGAGGGGTAATCAAATGAGCAACATCATAGAAACGAGACAGCTGCAAAAATCATTCGGCAGACAACAGGCAGTGGCTGATGTGTCTCTATCAGTAAAACGCAACAGTATATACGGCCTGCTCGGTCCGAACGGCGCGGGAAAATCAACGACACTTAAAATATTGACCGGCATGCTGCAGCAAACATCCGGCGAGGTTCTGTTCGACGGACATACATGGAAGCGCGAAGATTTGAAAAGCATCGGTTCCCTGATTGAAGCGCCGCCGCTTTACAGCAACCTGACAGCCGCTGAAAATCTGAAAGTCCGCTGCGTGATGCTCGGACTGCCTGATTCAAGAATTGCGGAAGTGCTGGAAATCACGGGATTAACGGGAACTGGAAAAAAGCGCGCCGGACAATTTTCTATGGGAATGAAGCAGCGTCTCGGCATTGCGTTAGCATTATTAAACCGTCCGTCGCTCTTAATTCTTGATGAGCCGACAAACGGATTGGACCCGATGGGAATTCAGGATTTGCGGGAATTTATCCGCTCTCTGCCCGGACAGGGAATGACGGTTATTTTATCTAGCCACCTGTTATCAGAAGTCGAGCAGATCGCAGACCATATCGGAATCATCAGTGACGGCGTTTTAGGATATCAGGGAGAAATCAGCCGGGAAGACGATCTGGAGCGGCTGTTTCTGGAGGTTGTCAAATCAACACGGGAGAAAGCGGGGACTGGGAAATGATTCAGTACATGCAGGCGGAACATCTTACATCTAAAAGAACATTTATCAGAAAGCTGATCATTCTTATCCCGCTTCTGAACACGGCTTTTTCTTTTCTGCTGAATGCCGCCTATTTTATGACGGGCACGTTCAATTGGTGGGCGGTTATTTTCATGCCGCTCATGATTGCTCTAATGTGCGGTTTATCTGTTAAAAAAGAGAAAAAATCAGCGAATGACCGTGCGGTGTACTCACTGCCGGCTGACTTGAAGAGCATATGGTTCTCAAAAATAAGCTTGATCGCGCTGTATTCACTCCTGTCGCAAATCGTCTTTTTAGTCATCATGTTTTTGCTTGGCCTTATGTTTCCGGCAATTGCTGCGGTTCAGCTGAAAGGTATTGAAGCAAGCTCCCTTCTGTGGCTGTCTACGCTTTGGGAAATTCCGTTCTGCTTATGGATTGCCAGACAGTTCGGGTTTACGGCAGTGATCCTCATGAATATGATCGCCGCCTTTGTTTTAGGCATTGTGCCGGCGTCAGGTTCATTGTGGTGGCTGAGTCCATGGAGCTGGTCAGTCCGGGTGATGTCACCGATTCTCGGGATCCATCCGAACGGAATTCCGCTTCCTGCAAACAGCGGCTTATTAAACGGAAACGTGATCATTCCGGCTATTATTCTTTCTATTCTTTCTTTTATCGCGGTAAGTTTTGTTTCCGCCGTGTCTTTTTCAAAAGGGGGAAACCGGTCATGACCGTGCTTTTACGATATATGTGGGCCGATGTATTAAAAATGAAGCGC
The DNA here is from genome assembly GCF_058791615.1 of Bacillus sp. EB106-06-01-XG163. Classification (NCBI taxonomy): domain Bacteria; kingdom Bacillati; phylum Bacillota; class Bacilli; order Caryophanales; family Bacillaceae; genus Bacillus; species Bacillus sp. EB106-06-01-XG163. The sequence goes on along the minus strand of NZ_JBYTDS010000005.1, from coordinate 55,694 downwards.
ACGCCGCTCATATGGATGCATGCTGCGGCGCCGGTTTTATGCGCGGGATTTTTCCTGTTGTATATGTATGGAAGGGTTCAGGAGCCTTATATGCTGTACAGTGTGTTTTTCAGCGCGATTGCCGTTTTATACCCTTTAATCATCAGTATTGTCTGCGGCATGTCTGCCTCGGTTGAGGAACAGGCGGGCCATTTTCAGATGATGCTGGCGGTCCCGCATTCTAAAATCATCAGTTTTGCGGGCAAGCTGCTTTTGCTGCTCCTATTGAATGTGTTATCGGTAGGTCTCGCCATCTGTCTTTATTTGGCGGGGATGAAATTTGTTCTTCACATCAATGATCTCCCGTATCTTCTCTTTTTAAAAGGAGGGGCGTGGCTGATTGCCGGCAGTATTCCGCTTTATATGATGTCTTTTTTTGTCGGCATAAAGTACGGCATGGGACCGTCCGGGCTTTTAGGGGGAGCGGGTTTATTAATGGCGGCGCTCATGAATACGGGACTTGGCGATACCATCTGGCGTTTTTTCCCGTGGGCATGGAGCGTACGGCTTTCAGGCCTTGCAGGACTGCTGCATTTTGACAAAGTCAAAAAAGAGTTCCTCCCTTATGTAAGATACGATATGAGATTCGGAGAAATAATGTTATATTTTTCTATAGTGATATTATGTCTGGCCGGCCTCTATTGGTGCAGAAGATGGGAAGGGCGGCGTTCATATGAATAAAGGCAAGGAGCGATTCGGCCGGTGGCAAACATTTTAGCAATTGATGATGAAAAAGATATTCTCGTTCTGATCAGAAACATTTTACAGCGTGATCAGCATACAGTAACGATTCTGGAAAAAGCGGAGGATCAGTCATTGGATTTTTTTCAAGGCTATGATTTGATTCTTCTTGATATCATGATGCCCGGAACGGACGGGATTGAACTCTGCCGGCGGATTCGGCCGCTGGTGGACAGCCCGATCCTGTTTTTAACGGCAAAGTCTGACGAAGAATCCATTGTGAAAGGCCTCATGACAGGCGCTGATGATTACATCACAAAGCCGTTCGGCGTACAGGAATTGATGGCAAGGGTAAACGCGCATGTCAGAAGGGAACGGCGGGAAAAGCATCAGACGAAACGGCTGATATCAGGCTTCATGTTTGATTTTGACAATAAAGAAGTATGGATTGATGACCGGAAACTGCCTCTTACGAAAAACGAATATAAAATCGTTGAATGTCTGGCACAGCATAAAAACAGAACATTCTCACGGGAGCAGATTTACGAGGAAGTGTACGGCTTGGACGGCGATGCGCTCTATTCAACCATTACGGAGTTTATCAGAACCATCCGGAAAAAATGTAAAGAACACGGGGCTGATCCGATCAAAACGGTGTGGGGTGTCGGATACAAATGGGAATAGCAAAAGGAAAATCCAGCATCCGCAAAGAGCTTGTCAAATTTACGATCACACTGTGTCTGAGCACGATGGGGGTGGCGGCATTATGTGTCGCCTTAAATGCCATTGCTATGAATGCCGGAGCGATCCTGCCCGCAAACTACAGCGAGCATGAGGCGGAACAGATCAAACCCCGCCTGAAATCAGCGGAAAAGATAACAGAAGACATGATCCCCGCAGGTATGACATACGCCGTTTTTGATAAAAAAACAAAGCGGATGACAAAAGGAACGATGACGGAACAAGATGCGGCCAACGCGAGAAAAAAGATTCAGCATCAGCCGTATTTTAATTATGCTCAAAAAGGATTCATGGTGATAAATCGGAAAGATGAATACGGCGTTCTCCAATATTCACTCAGGTCGGAATTTCAGTCGCTGCTGTTAAGGCGCTATCTGCCGAATTATGAATGGACGGGTCTTACGATTCTGATCACTTTGCTTCTTTTGACCGTTTTTATTGTGACGACGCGTTTCGCCAATCAGCTGAGACGGCATTTCAGCACACTCAGCTCCATTACGGCAAGCATTCAAAAACAGAATTTAAATATCAATCCAAAAAGGTCGCGTATAAAAGAATTTGACGATGTCATTGACTCTCTGCTGAAAATGAAAGACGCGCTTCAGGCATCTCTGGCGGCGCAATGGGAGGCGGAGCGGATAAAGAAAGAACAAATCGGCGCGCTTGCGCATGATATTAAAATTCCGGCAACGATCATTAAAGGAAATGCCGAACTGCTTCAGTTAACAAAGCCTGATGAGGAGCAGGCGGAATATGCGCAGTATATTCTGGATGCCGGAAACAAAATCGAGCATTATGTCGGACAGCTGATCCAGCTTTCTAAAGCGGAGGAGGCAGTTGCCGTTCATGTGGAATATACCGACCTCAAAGAGTGGATTCAAAACATATATCGTGACGCGGCGGCGCTTGCGGGCCCGAAACAGATTGATCTCGTCCTCAGCGAACGGGGAATTGACAGAAAAGAAGCGCCGATCGATCATGAGCTGCTCCACAGGGCGGTCATGAATATCGCGGCAAATGCCGTCGACTATACGCCGGAAGGAGGGGAAATCCGTGTGGACGTCCTGTGCACCGATTCCGCCCTCCATCTCGCCGTATCCGACAGCGGAAGCGGGTTCTCGCCGGAAGCGCTGAAAAGAGCGACACAGCTTTTTTACACGGAGGATAAAAGCAGACATTCGGCGGGGCATCACGGCATGGGGCTTACATTCGCCCATCATGTCGTACATCTTCACCACGGCGAATTAATACTTGAAAATCAGGAGTCTGGAGGAGCCCGGGCGGAGATTCGAATTCCGCTGGAAGGCGTCAGACAAAAACAAGCCCTGCACGCCTGAGGGCTTGTTTTTCTGTTTAAGAAAAGCAAAAATAAAAACGGCTGTCCGTTTGAGAGATCAGCCGCTTATGCGGAAAAGAGTTTATCAGGAAGGATCAATCCATGTTGAAGACCACTTGGAAATTTCCTCTAAAATAGGGGCTAATGCGCAGCCTTTTTCCGTTAAAGAATACTCAATGCGGACAGGCGTTTCGGGGATAACATCCCGTTTGATGACACCTTCTGTTTCAAGTTCTTTCAGACGTTCTGACAAGACTCTTCCGCTTAAATTCGGAAGCGCCGCTTCAATTTCGCTAAATCGCTGCTGTCCGTTCAATAACTGAAAGACGATTAGAGCCACCCAGCGTTTACTTAGGATGTCGACCGCTTTTTCGAATCTGGGGCACATTTCTGATTGGTTCATGCTTTTTCACCTCGTCTTCTGCTATTATACCGCAAAATCGGAGGGAACGTACGTCTGGCGCTTGTTAAGTTGAGGAGAGGATCAAAAAGAGGATGAGGAATCCGGGGAGCGTTTTTTCGCTTCAGCCGCAATAAAATCAAAGTATTTGCTGACGCTTTCAATATCTTCTTTTGTGAAGTGCTGCCACTTTTTGCTGTCAAACAGCGGCAGATGCTCCGCGCCTCTGTCAACGGCGGTCTGATAGATGGCGCAGATGGATTGATAGCTTTCGGAGGTTTCGCGGATTTCTTCCTGAAATGCCTTGATGTGTCCGGCCCGCGCCATTAACTCCTCGTACGGAATTTTTAATGTGTCCGCCAATTTTCGGATGGTCGCGGGTTTAGGAATGCCGCGGTGCCCGTTTTCAATTCTGGAAATGGTCGCCGAGCTGACGCCGGAATAGACGGCAAGCTGATTGACGGTAAGCTTCCGGGCGCGGCGCAGCTCTCTTAATTGCTTTCCGAATGTGTTCAATAAGATCGCCTCACATGTGCAAAGTCATGAGTCTTCATTTGTTCTTTTTTTGGCTTCAGCCGATAAGAACGCAAAGTATTTATCAAGCAGAACCAAGTCTTCTTTCGACAGGTGCCGCCAGTTCTCCCGCTCCAATAGGGATAAATCATGCAGCTCATACGTTTCGGCTTTTTCCAGCAAGGTGCAGCCCGTGTCGTACGGGGCTCTCGTTTCCTGGACGGTCTCTATGTATCCCGCCGTCTGCATCAGTTCCTCATACGGGATTTTTAACGCATCTGCGAGCTTTTTAATGGTTGCAGGTTTCGGCACCCCGCGTTTGCCGTTTTCAATCCGCGAGATTCCCGCGGCGCTGACGCCTGAATACGTTGCCAGCTGGTTCACTGTCAGATGCCTTTTTTCCCGCAATGTCCGCAATTGTTTCCCGAAGCTTTCCACAGTCTCTCCCCCTCCCGCGGTCTATTTATATTCTAGTATGTTTATTGACTAAAGGGAATAGCCAGGCTGGAAAAGTATTGACAAAAGTTAACAAAAGCCGTATCTTATGTATAAGAAAGAAAGTATTTGACAGAACGGAAGGTGAAGAAAGTGGTCGAAAAGATACAGATCAGAAGAGATTATGTGCTGCAGTATATGGTCAATAATGACTACTCGTTAAACCAGCTCGCCCTGGAGATCGGAATATCTCCCGCCACACTGAGCCGTGTACTGAATGGAGAGCGGAGGCCGGGCCAGCTGGTCATCGGAAAAATGCTCTATTACTTTGACATGAAATTTGAAGATCTTTTTTACTACGACTTTGTTGACAAAAGTCAATGGTGATGGAAGATTCAAACGCATTTCCGTTTTTCTGACATGATGTGCACCGATACGGCGTGACATGCCTTTGTTTTTCATGTAAAATAGAAGCAATGTAGGCCAGTCAGTCTGGAGGTGTATGGGATGCACACATTATTGATTACCTTATTGGTCATCGTCAGTATTGCACTTATTATTGTCGTATTGCTTCAAACCAGCAAAAGCGCCGGTTTATCGGGTGCAATTTCAGGCGGGGCGGAGCAGCTTTTCGGAAAACAGAAAGCAAGGGGCCTTGATCTGATTCTTCACCGCACAACCGTTGTGCTGGCAGTCTTGTTTTTCGTGTTGACGATTTCGCTGGCGTATATCGTATAAGGCAATGTTTGTATAAGGTCTGATTTAATATCAGGCCTTTTTCTTGTTGAGAGACGGCGTTTGTTTCTCGCAAAACTGTGGAAAACTAAATTGAATGTGCAAAAAAGGGGTTATGAGCATGAAAATTGTGACACCAAAACCATTTACATTTAAAGGCGGAGACAAAGCGGTGCTTCTGCTGCACGGATTTACGGGAAATACGGCAGACGTCAGAATGCTCGGCCGCTACTTGAATGAGCGCGGCTACACTTGTCACGCGCCTCAATATAAAGGGCACGGCGTTCCGCCGGAAGAGCTGGTACATACGGGGCCTGAAGATTGGTGGAAAGACGTCATGGACGGTTATGAATATTTACGGTCTGAAGGCTATGAAAACATTGCGGCCTGCGGACTGTCGCTTGGCGGGGTTTTTTCATTGAAATTGGGTTACACTGTACCCATAAAGGGAATTGTTCCTATGTGTGCGCCGATGCACATTAAAAGTGAAGAGGTTATGTACGAAGGAGTTCTCTCCTACGCGCGCAATTATAAAAAATTCGAAGGAAAACAGCCGGAGCAGATTGAAAAGGAAATGAAGGAGTTTGAAAAAACACCGATGAATACGCTCAAATCGCTTCAGGAGCTGATTGCCGATGTGCGCAAAAACGTCGACATGATCTATTCCCCGACATTTGTGGTTCAGGCACGGCATGACCATATGATTAATACAGAAAGTGCGAACATCATTTACAACGAGGTGGAAACGGACGACAAACAGCTGAAATGGTATGAAGAATCAGGTCATGTCATTACGCTCGATAAAGAACGGGACCTCGTTCATCAGGATGTGTACGAATTTTTAGAGAAACTCGATTGGTAACAAACAGGAGGTCGAATAATGGAAAAAGAAGCGTTTATGGACCGTCTTCTCGCGTTTATGAAGGAAGAGGCGTACAAGCCCCTTACCGTTCAGGAACTCGAGGAGATGCTGAACATCACGGAAGCAGATGAATTTAAAGAGCTGGTAAAAGCGCTGGTGGCGCTCGAGGAGACGGGACAGATCGTCCGCACCAGAAGCAACCGCTACGGGCTTCCGGAAAAAATGAATTTAGTAAAAGGAAAAATTTCCGCGCATGCGAAAGGATTCGCGTTTCTATTGCCGGAGGATACCTCTTTAAGCGACGTGTTTATTCCGCCGAATGAGCTGAATACGGCCATGAACGGCGATATCGTCATGGTGCGGCTCAATTCCCAGTCAAGCGGATCGAGACAGGAAGGCACGGTCATCCGCATCTTGGAAAGAAGCATCGACCGCGTCGTGGGCACATACACAGAAACGAAAAGCTTCGGTTTTGTCATCCCGGATGATAAGAAAATTACGAGTGATATTTTTATTCCGAAACATGCCAATAACGGCGCTGCGGAAGGCCATAAAGTCGTCGTCAAACTGACAAGCTACCCTGAAGGCAGAATGAACGCCGAAGGAGAAATCGTTGAAATACTCGGCCATAAAAATGATCCGGGCATCGATATTTTATCAATTATCCATAAGCACGGCCTGCCGGGAGATTTTCCGGCTGAAGCGATGGAGCAGGCAACAAGCACGCCGGATACCATCGATGAAAAAGACATCAAAGACCGCCGTGATCTCCGCGATCAGGTCATTGTCACCATTGACGGCGCGGATGCGAAGGATCTGGATGACGCCGTCACCGTGACAAAGCTTGATAACGGCAGCTACAAGCTCGGCGTCCATATTGCCGACGTCAGCCATTACGTCACGGAGAATTCCCCGATTGACAAAGAAGCGCTGGAAAGAGGGACAAGCGTGTACTTGGTTGACCGGGTCATTCCGATGATTCCGCACAGACTGTCTAACGGAATCTGTTCTTTAAATCCGAAGGTCGACCGGCTGACGCTTTCCTGCGAAATGACAATCAACCAGCAGGGCCAGGTGACAGAGCACGAGATCTTCCAAAGCGTCATTAAAACGACGGAAAGAATGACCTATTCAGATGTCAACCAGATCCTCACAGAAGACGACGCCGAGCTGAAAGAAAGATATGAGCCGCTCGTCCCGATGTTTAAAGACATGGAACGTCTGGCCGAAATTCTCCGGGCGAAACGGATGGACCGCGGCGCCGTGGATTTTGATTTCAAAGAGGCGAAGGTGCTCGTCGATGAGGAAGGCGCCGTTAAAGACGTCGTCATCAGAGAGCGCTCAGTAGCGGAAAAGCTGATTGAAGAATTCATGCTTGTGGCAAACGAAACGGTGGCCGAGCACTTCCATTGGATGAACGTGCCGTTTATTTACCGGATTCACGAAGAGCCGAACGCCGAAAAACTGCAAAAGTTTCTGGAGTTCGTCACGACATTCGGTTATATCGTCAAAGGAAAAGCCGGAGACATTCATCCGCGCGCGCTGCAAAGCATTCTTGACGAAGTGCGGGACCGTCCGGAAGAAACGGTGATTTCAACCGTCATGCTCCGTTCCATGAAGCAGGCGAAATACGACCCGCAAAGCCTGGGCCATTTCGGGCTGGCGACTGAATTTTATACGCACTTCACATCGCCGATCCGCCGCTATCCTGACTTAATCGTTCACAGGCTGATCAGAACGTATTTGATCAACGGACAATCGGACGAAGCGACTCAAGAAAAGTGGGCCGAACGCCTTCCGGAAATCGCTGACCATACGTCAACGATGGAACGTCGCGCCGTTGATGCAGAGCGGGAAACGGACGATCTGAAAAAAGCGGAATATATGCTTGATAAAATCGGCGAGGAATTTGACGGCATGATCAGTTCCGTCACGAATTTCGGAATGTTTGTCGAGCTGCCGAATACGATTGAAGGGCTTGTGCACGTCAGCTTTATGACGGATGATTATTATCGTTTTGACGAGCAGCATTTCGCCATGATCGGCGAACGCACGGGCAACGTTTACCGGATCGGAGACGAAATCACGGTCAAAGTCGTCGACGTCAATAAAGATGAGAGAAACATCGACTTTGAAATTGTCGGCATGAAAGGCACCCGCCGTCCGAGAGAAACGACAGGCGACCGCAGAAAACGCGGCAGACCGGCGCGGAAACGCGTGTTAAACAGCAATACCCCGGCTTCACCGCCGAAATCGGAGGAAAAAGGGGAATGGTTTACAAAACCGAAGAAGAAAAAGAAAAAACGCGGTTTCCAAAACGCGCCGAAACAAAAACGCAAAAAGAAGAAGTAAATGCGAAAAGCAAATGGGGCAAAATGCTCTGTTTGCTTTCTTTCGCAAGCCGCATTTTCATTGTCGCGGAACGCTCCATTTGCTAAAATAAAGCGTATCGCACACATGAACGGTTTTTGCGGAGAGAGGAGGATAAGGCATGCCAAAAGGATCAGGCAAAGTATTATCACAAAACAAAAAAGCAAACCATGATTACTTTATAGAAGAAACCTATGAAACAGGCATCGTGCTGCAGGGGACGGAGATTAAGTCCATCCGCGCCGGCCGCGTAAACATGAAGGATTCCTTTGCGAAAATCGAGCGCGGCGAAGTGTTCCTCCACAATATGCACATCAGCCCGTACGAGCAGGGAAACCGCTATAACCACGACCCGCTCCGGACGAGAAAGCTTTTGATGCACAGGAAAGAAATCAATAAGCTGATCGGCCTGACGAAAGAGAAAGGTTATTCTCTCGTGCCGCTGAAGCTGTACTTGAAAAACGGCTTTGCCAAAGTGTTAATCGGCCTCGGAAAAGGGAAGAAAACATACGATAAACGCGAAGATTTAAAACGAAAAGACGCCAAAAGGGAAATCGAAAGAGCGTTCAGAGACAGACAAAAAGGCTTCTGATGCCTGAGCCTTGATGTGATAACTGCCGTATGCTATACTGTTCACACATCAAATTCACAGGCTGTTTATTGAAGACATTCCCAATTGAATTTGTCTGTGATCATGATATAATAACAGTACAGCCAGTTGAGCAAGAGCTTGATAGATCTCCCGTATACCCTTAACAAGGGGACGTTACGGATTCGACAGGGATGGATCGAGCTTGAGCTGCGAGCCGAGAGGCGATCTCGTTAACACGCACCTAAATATAACTGGCAAAACTAAAAGTTTTAACCAAAACTTAGCACTAGCTGCCTAATAAACGCAGCGAGCTCTTCCTGACATTGCCTATGTGTCCGTGAAGAGCACATCCAAGTAGGCTACGCTTGCGTTCCCGTCTGAGAACGTAAGAAGAGACTGACAGACTAGCTCTCGGAAGGCCCGCCCGCAGGCACGAAGACGAGTGAAACACGAAATATGCAGGCTACGCTCGTAGACGCTTAAGTAATCGATGTTTCTGGACGTGGGTTCGACTCCCACCGTCTCCATACATAACAGAGGAACCGCAGTGCCGTCACTTGACCGCACTGCGGTTTTTTCATGCCGAAAAATCAAGGAGTGAATGTAAATGGAAATCGTCATCATAGACGGAAAAGATGTTACAAGCACAGAAGCTTTACACCGAATCTTAAAAGATCAATTAGATTTCCCGGACTTTTATGGTGAAAATCTGAATGCCTTATGGGATTGTCTGACAGGCTGGATCGAACTTCCGCTGACTTTGGTGTGGAAGAATTTTGAGGCCAGTCAAAAGGCATTGGGCTCGGATGCTGATGATGTCTTGGAGCTGTTTCAAGAGGCTCAAGAAGAGTTAGGGAATCGGTTTGTCATTCAAATCGATCAGCCGTCAGCCGGGACAACGGACAGGCACTAAAAAGTGCGTACTTCCCCTCATCTATTTTTCTATCCGATAATAGGGACGGAGGGTTTCAGGCTTTCGATTTCAGTCCATATATAAGAAGAGACTTGCGATAGGGAGGAATGGATGATGGATTTGCAGTTGAAAGGGAAGACGGCGCTTGTGACGGGATCTACGTCAGGCATCGGGAAGGCGATTGCGGCTTCGCTGATTGCAGAAGGTGCGGCCGTGATCATTAACGGCCGCCGTGAAGAAAAGGTGAACGAAACGATCCGGGAACTAGAGAAACAGACGCCGGATGCCCGTCTCTATCCGGCCGCATTTGATTTAGGCACGGCGGAAGGATGCGGCGCGATTTTTCAGCAGTACCCTGATGTGGACATTCTCGTCAACAATTTAGGAATCTTTGAACCTGCGGAATACTTTGATATTCCTGACGAAGAGTGGCTCCGGTTTTTCGAGGTGAATATCATGAGCGGCGTGAGGCTGACACGCCGGTATACAAAGCGGATGATTGAACGGAAGGAAGGGCGGGTGATTTTTATCGCGAGTGAAGCGGCCGTCATGCCTTCTCAGGAAATGGCCCACTACAGCGCCACGAAAACGACGCAGCTGTCGCTGTCACGCAGTCTGGCCGAGCTCACGGAAGGGACGAATGTGACGGTGAATACGGTCATGCCCGGCTCCACGAAAACAGAGGGCGTCGAAACAATGCTCGAGTCGCTTTACCCCGGTGAAAACCTGACCGCGGCGGAGGCGGAGAAACGATTTATGAAGGAGAATCGTCCGACGTCCATCATTCAGCGGTTGATCCGTCCGGAAGAAATCGCCCACTTTGTCGCCTTTTTAAGCAGCCCGCTGTCGTCTGCCATTAACGGATCTGCATTGCGGATCGACGGCGGCTTGGTGCGGAGCATTATATAAGATGAACGTACAAAAACCCCCGTAAAGCGGGGGTTTTTTTAATGTGGATCACGCTGAAACCGGCTGATGATCCTGCTGATTAAATCTTTTGTGGCGGAGTCAAAATGCTCTTCTTTTTGGTTTGTCAACAGCCCGACCGGCGGTGAAATTGTTAAGTTATGGATCGGAATGACCTTCGTGCCCTCGATCGGTTCTGAATGCGCCGTCGCCGTAAAGATTGAGACGCCGATATTTTCCCTGACATAGTATTGGTGAGCCATGCTGCTGGTCAGCTCCATTTTTCGATAGCGGCTGCCGATGGACCGCTGCAGGTGCTGTTCAATTTGAATCCGGATCGGGCAATTGGCGGGCGTAAAAATCAGGCATTCATTTTCTAAATCCTCGAGATTGACGCTTGCTTTGGCGGCAAGGGGATGTCTGTCTGACACGATGACATTGAGCGAGTCATGAAAAAACGGATCGAAATAATTCTCCAGAATCAGCTCCGGCTCGCCGCATACGGCAAAATCAATGGCGCCCTCCAGCAGTTTGCGGCTGCATGTATTGGCGTCATCCACGCTGACATTGACCGACATGTCAGGATAATCATCTAAAAACCCCCGCAGCACGGCAGGGAAGATCAGGCTTGCCGTCGGTTCGGATATGCCGATCTGAATAAGGCCGGCCTGGCCCTGTCTGATATCGGCCAGAGTATGGTCAAGCACCTCGTATTGCGCGAGAAGCTGCCCGGCCCGCTCATGAAACAGCCGCCCCGCCCTTGTCAGCTTCAGCTTCTTTCCCCGTTCAAACAGCTGCGCGCCTACATCCTGTTCCAGCTGTTTAATCCGCATTGAAATCGTCGGCTGTGAGTAGTTCAGAATTTCGGCGGCCTTATAAAAGCTGCCTGACTGTACGATCGTATGAAACGTTTTAATGGTGCGTAATTCCAACGAAATCCCCTCCCGGCTGTTCATTAATTTTCTTGAACCTTTCCTTTACTTTTTTTGATTAGTCAAATAAATCAGTTTGCTTTATAGTATAAACAATCAAAGCTTAGTAAACAAATTGGAATTATATATTTTGGCGGGGAGAGTGACCGGAATGAGTGAAGACATATTTCGATTGGCTGAGAAAAAGGATGCGCCGGAGTTTTTAGAGCTGCTGTACAGCGCGTTTCAGCCGATCCGCAATTTGGAGATTGACTGGCCGTCGGCGCGGGCCGACATCGATATGGTAACAGAAAATATTGAAAATCATTCAGCCGTCGTGCTCGAACGGGACGGACGGCTTCTTTCAACCATTACGATCCGTTTTCCGTGGGAGAGTGACACGCCTCCGTCAAAATATCCGTTTGTCTGGTGGTTTGCAACGCTTCCTGAGCTGAAGGGGCAGGGCATCGGCAGCAAACTTTTGACTTATGTGGAGGAACACGTGCTGCGGGATACGCTGAAGGCCCCGGCCATCACGCTCGGCACTTCGGCGCGCAAGCATCCCTGGCTTGTAGATATGTACAGACGGAGGGGCTATGAAGTGTATTTTGAGCAGGAGAAAGACGGAGACATCGGAGTCATGATGAGAAAGGTGCTCATACCGGAGCGGTTTGACGCGTCGCTGTTAGGCACACCGAGCTGGGCGCAATGATAAAAAAACGGATCAGAGCCGGCTGTCTGCTTCTGCTGCTCGGCGTGCTGGCCGGGTGCGGGCAAGGAGAAAGCACAAAAGCGGGGAGCGGCGTGCAGACCGTCATTGTCGGCACGGGAACTGATTTTCCGAACATTGCTTTTATGGATGAAAAAGGCGAGCTGACCGGCTATGACATTGAAGTGATGAAAGCCATTGATAAACAGCTGCCGCAATACAAATTTGTCTTTAAGACGATGGATTTTTCGAATCTGCTTACAAGTCTCGGAAACCGGAAAATTGACGTGATCGCGCACAATATGGCGAAAAATAAGGAACGGGAGAAACGCTTTTTGTATCACAAGATCCCGTATAACTACTCGCCGATGTACATCACGGTGAAGGCGGATAATGACGCGATACACACGCTCCGGGATTTAAAAGGGAAAACCGTCATCGTCGGCGCGACGTCAAACGCGGCGGATTATATGACGGCATACAACAAAACCCACGGCAGCCCGATACATTTGAAATACGCCGGGCAGGGCGGCAATGATACAGCAAACCAAATGGAGACGGGACGTGCTGACGCCACCGTATCCACGCCGTTTGCCGTCGATTTTCAAAATAAGACGCACGCGTTCAAACAAAAGACGGTCGGTGATGTGCTGCTGGATACCGAGGTGTATTTTATGTTCAATAAAAACAGCCAAACCCTGGCCGACGATACGGATCGGGCGATTCAAAAGCTTGAGAAGGACGGCACATTGAAAAGACTGAGTGAAAAATGGCTCGGCGCGGATTATTCAAAATCAAGTTTCACGAAATAATTGAAGCAGAAAACGGGGCGATCACATGAAAATAAGATTGGCGGTCATGTCATTAACAATTGCCGCAACGGCGGCGTTATCAGCCTGCGGCGCGGGCGGGGAGGCGGCATCAGGCAATCAGAAAAACGTGAAGAACATCACGGTCGGCACGGGAACTCAATTTCCGAATATTTGCTTTATTGATGATAAAGGCAAATTGACGGGCTACGACGTTGAGCTGGTGAAAGAGCTTGACAGGCGCCTGCCGGACTATCGTTTCACTTTTAAAACGATGGATTTCTCCAACCTGCTTGTCAGTCTCGGCCAGCATAAAGTCGATATCGTAGCCCATCAAATGGAAAAAAGCGCCGAACGGGAGAAAAAATTTCTGTTCAATCAAGTCGCGTATAACAACTTCCCGCTGAAAATCACGGTGCTTCAAGAAAACGGGAACATTCACGGCATTGATGACTTGAAAGGAAAGCGGGTCATTACAAGTCCGACGTCAAACGGCGCGCTTGTGCTGAAAAAATGGAATAAAAAACACGGCAGTCCGTTTGAAATCGCTTATGCCGGCCAAGGCTCCAACGATACGGCCAATCAGCTGAAATCCGGCCGCGCCGATGCGACGATTTCTACGCCGTTTGCCGTCGATTTCCAAAACAAAACGAGCGCGATCAAAGAAAAAACGGTCGGCGGGGTGCTGTCAAATGCCAAAGTGTTCTTTATGTTTAACAAAAATGAACAAACGCTGAGCGATGACATTGATAAAGCCCTGCAGGAAATCATTGATGACGGCACGCTTAAAAAGCTGAGTGAAAAGTGGCTCGGCGCGGATTATTCAAAGGAGCAATATTAAGTGAAAAAGAGAGGGATCGGCAATGGAAAAAGCGTTTGATATCAGTATGATCGCGTCCTTTGTGCCGACATTGCTCGGGTATTTGCCCGTCACGCTGTATATATTGGCGGTGTCTCTGCTGTTCGGCTTTCTATTGGGGCTGCTTTTGGCGCTGCCCCGCATCTATCGCATTCCCGTTTTGAATCAGTTTGCGAAGCTGTATATCTCTTTTTTCAGAGGAACGCCCATCATGGTGCAGCTGTTTATTGTGTTTTACGGTATTCCGGCGCTCACGGCGCTCGCCGGAATTGATACCTCCAAAATGGACCCTTTGTATGCGGCCATCGCCACGTACGCGCTGAGCAGCGCGGCAAGAGCGGCCGAAATCATCAGGGGAGGTGTGAACAGCGTCGACCGCGGGCAGGCGGAGGCGGCTTTCAGCATCGGGCTGAACGGGGGGCAGACATTCCGGCGCATCATTCTGCCGCAGGCGCTTGTGCAGGCCTTTCCCAACATCGGGAATATGGTGATCGGTTTCTTAAAAGATACATCACTCGCTTTTTCGATCGGGGTGATGGATATGTCGGGCAGAGGACAGACCTTGATTACATCGAGCAATCATTCTTTAGAAGTGTATATCTCGCTTTCTGTTCTGTATTACGCGGCCGCCCTTTTATTTGAATGTGTCTTCAGATGGGCCGAAAAACGAATCAAGAAAGATGAGACGCGCCTTGTGACGGTTTTTGACATGAGCACGCACGGCTGAAAAGGAGGGAGAACAGTGGAGCTGGACATTCCATTTATCGGCACTGCGATAAAACAAATGATGAAAACCGTTCCGCTTACATTGGCGATGACGGTCATTCCGATTATTGCCGGATTTTTCATAGCCCTCGGCAATATCACGGTGCGTATATTCCGCATCAAATGGCTGCTGGCCTGCTCAGCGTTTTACGTGTCTTTTTTCCGCAGCACCCCGGCGATTCTCCATATTATGCTGATTTATTTAGGGGTTCCGCTGATTGCCGATCAATTCAGCCGCGCGTTTCATCTCGGCTGGTCGGCCAATCAGATTCCGGTCGCCGTGTTTGTCATCATGGCACTGTCATTAACGGCAGGCGCTTATATGACGGAAATTCTCCGATCCGGGATCATGGCCGTCGATACGGGGCAGGCGGAGGCGGCATATTCAATCGGCTTGACGCGGGGCCAGATGATTCGGCGTGTGGTTCTGCCGCAGGCGTTCATGATATCGCTGCCGAACTTCACCAACATAGGCATCGGCTTTTTGCATACCACTTCCATCGCGGCCATTGTTGCGGTGCCTGAAATTACAGGAACGGCGACGATTGCGGCATCCGATAACTATGCATTTCTGGAAGCATTTATCGGGGCTGCCGTGATTTATTGGGGATTAACGCTGATTCTCGAAGCTGTAAACAGTCTGGCGGAAAAAAGGGCAGCCAGATATCAAGGAGGCGCATTATGATCGAAATCCGAAACATTCAGAAACATTTTGGCAGTCATCACGTGCTAAAGGGGATCAATTTAAGTGTCCGGAAAGGAGAAGTCGTGACCATCATCGGCCCAAGCGGTTCCGGGAAAACCACTTTTCTGCGCTGCCTTAATTTACTTGAGCGGCCGGATGAAGGCGCCATTTCGCTGCACGGTGAAGTCATTAACTGCAAAAAGCCTGCCAAAAAAGACATTCTCAGACTGAGGAAACAGACGGCGATGGTTTTTCAGCAATATCATTTGTTTTCGCATAAAACGGCGATTCAAAATGTTATGGAAGGCCTGACGATCGCAAGGAAAATGAAAAAAACAGATGCGTACGCCATTGCCGAGCGGGAACTGGCCAAGGTGGGGCTTCAGGATAAATTGCACGCCTATCCGAATCAGCTGTCGGGAGGACAAAAGCAGCGGGTCGGAATTGCCAGGGCGCTTGCCATTCATCCTGATGTCATGCTGTTTGATGAACCGACCGCAGCCCTCGATCCGGAGCTTGTCGGCGAGGTGCTCGAGGTGATGCTTAACATTGTGCGGACCGGCGCCACCATGATCATTGTTACTCATGAAATGGAATTCGCCAGAAGAGTGTCCGACCGAATTGTGTTTATGGATGAAGGAGCAATCGTGGAACAAGGAACGCCTGAGGAAGTCTTTTACAAGACGAAAAAAGAAAGAACGAAGAAGTTCCTCCGCCGCGTGCTGCCTGATTACGGTTATGACATAAAAGAGCGCATAAAGGAGCCTGTCGTATGATTCGTTTAAGCATTTTAGACCAAAGTGTCACCGCGGAAAACCAAACCGCAGAAGAAGCCTTGCGGCAAACGGTGAGATTGGCTCAGGAGGCCGAACAATACGGATATGACCGTTTCTGGGCGGCGGAGCATCATAACAATGAAGAGATAGCGGGATCAGCGCCGGAAATTGTTCTGGGGTATCTTGCCGCAAGCACGAAAAAAATCCGTCTCGCATCCGGCGGGGTGATGCTGCAGCATTACAGTCCTTATAAAGTGGCAGAGCAGTTCCAGGTTCTGTCCGCTCTTGCTCCCGGCCGTGTGGCGCTTGGTGTCGGCAAAGCGCCCGGCGGATTTCAGCTGTCAACCGATGCGCTGCAGCGGGAGCTTATCCAGCCCGCCCGTTTATTTGAAGAAAAGCTTGAGGAGCTGACTCATTTCATCCGAAATGATTTTCCGGACTCGCACCGCTACGCGTCATTGCGACCGGCGCCGCATACTGAGTATGCGCCTGACCTCTTTTTGCTCGGCGGCAGCGCGGAAAGCGCGATATCCGCGGCCAAACTCGGCATTTCCTTCGTTTTCGCCTATTTCATAAACGGTGAAGAGGCTGCGTTAGAAAAAGCGCGCCACGCCTTTGACGAGCATCTGCCGAAAGGGTCTAAGGCGGAATTTCACCTTGCGCCGATGGTCTTTACCGCGCATACAAAAGCAGAAGCGGAAAAACACGTGGTATCGCGTGAGTCGGTCAAAATCATTCTCGAAGACGGCAAAAAGGTGAATGTCGGTTCCCGGGAACAAGCGGAAGCGTTTCTTGAACAAGTCACGCAGCCGTATAAGCTGATTACACAAAAGACGGGTGTGATTGCCGGGACAAAAGAAGAGACTGCCGCCGAGCTGCGACGATTATCCGTTCAATACAGCATTACTGATTTTGTGATTTTGTCGCCTATCAAAAACGCTGAGGAAAAACGATTGTCTTACCGGCTGTTAAGCAAAGCGGTGCAGCCGGCCCCACAATTATAGGAGGGATGAACATGAGTCATGAAGTAAACGTAGTGGTCTGGAGCAAACAGGGCTGCTCCTATTGCGATGAAGTGAAAGGATATTTGCGGGAAAAAGCCGTTGCATACGAAACAATTGATGTGACAGAGCGGGACGAATTGCGTGACGTGCTGCAGACGAAGTACGGCATCCGTCATGTTCCCGTCGTTGAAATCGGCAGCGGTGACAGCCGTGTGTATCAGGCCGTTACTCAAGTCGGCATTGAACATGTAGAACGGGCGCTTGCTGATTACGAGGGGAAAAAGGGGGGGAGAAAATGAGCCGGACGGATCTTATTCAATTCGGAGCCATGATTCACGGTGTCGGCGGCACAACGGACGGCTGGCGTCATCCCGACGCCGATCCGACAGCAAGCACGAATGCGGCGTTTTACAGGCAAAAAGCGCAGACTGCTGAAAGAGGGCTGTTCAGCTTTGCTTTTATTGCGGACGGCTTGTTCATTTCTGAAAAGTCCATCCCGCATTTCTTAAATCGGTTTGAGCCGATCACTATCTTATCGGCGCTTGCCGCCTCTACAACCCATCTTGGTTTAATCGGCACATTTTCCACATCGTTCACTGAGCCGTTCACCATCGCAAGACAGCTGATGTCTCTTGACCATATCAGCGGCGGCCGGGCGGGCTGGAATCTCGTCACCTCTCCGCAGGCGGGAGCCGCGCGCAATCACAGCAAAGAAAGCCTTCCCGACCACAGCCGGCGCTATGCCATCGCCCAGGAACATGTGGACGTGGTGCGCGGTCTGTGGAATTCCTGGGAAGAAGATGCCTTCGTCCGCAACAAAGAAACCGGGCAGTTTTTTGACCCTGACAAACTGCATCGCCTGTATCACAAAGGCGAGTATTTTCAAGTGGAGGGCCCGCTGAATATCGGCCGGTCCAAACAGGGAGAGCCGGTCGTATTCCAAGCAGGGTCTTCAGAAACCGGCCGGTCGTTTGCCGCGAGGAATGCAGATGCAGTCTTTACGCACTCCAATTCACTTGAGGAAACGAAAGCTTTTTATGATGATGTGAAGAAGCGGGCGGCGGATTACGGCCGGGACGCTTCCAAGCTGCGGATCTTTCCGGGAATCAGCCCGGTTATAGCCGGTTCACAAGAAGAAGCGGAAGCGAAATACCAAGAATTCGCCGAGCTGATTCCGATAGAGAACGCCGTTAAGTATGTGGCCAGATTTTTTGACGATTATGATCTGAGCCAGTTTCCATTGGATGAGCCGTTTCCTGATTTGGGCGACGTCGGGAAAAACGCGTTTCAAAGCACGACAGACCGTATCAAAAGGGAGGCGAAAGCCCGGAATCTTACGCTGCGTCAAGTGGCGCGCGAAGCCGCGTTTCCGCGAACCAACTTTATCGGGACACCGGAACGTGTGGCGTCATTAATTGAAACATGGTTTCAGCGGGAAGCGGCGGACGGGTTTATCATTCACTCTGACATCCCGGGCATGCTTGAAGCCTTTGTGGATCAAGTCATACCGATCCTCCAGGAAAAGGGGCTGTACCGAAAAAGCTATCCGGCCGATACACTGCGGGGGAATCTCGGGTTGGATATTCCGGTCTGTAAATCAAATCCGATGTTGAGCAGAAACTAAATGTTTCTGCTTTTTCTGCTGCTTGCCATTCCCGTCATTACAGCCTTTTCAAAAAAATACACTGATTTCAAGATATTATTGTTGCT
This sequence comes from Bacillus sp. EB106-06-01-XG163, assembly GCF_058791615.1. NCBI lineage: Bacteria > Bacillati > Bacillota > Bacilli > Caryophanales > Bacillaceae > Bacillus > Bacillus sp. EB106-06-01-XG163. The sequence continues at coordinate 36,943 of NZ_JBYTDS010000005.1, read as the reverse complement.
AAATGATTTTTTTGTAACTATAATTATTACAGAACTGATCAGTATAAAAAAACATTCATATTTCATAATAAATGTGTGTGTAATCTGAAAACGAAAGGGCTGTTTACAATGGCAAAAGTACTTTATATCACTGCTCATCCTCATGATGAAAAGACATCTTACAGCATGGCGACAGGAAAAGCGTTTATCGATTCTTATAAAGAATCAAACCCGAATGATGAGGTTGTACATATCGACCTTTACAAAGAGAACATTCCTCATATCGACGCGGATGTATTCAGCGGCTGGGGAAAACTTCAATCCGGCACAGGTTTTGAAGAGCTTTCTGAGAACGAAAAAGCGAAAGTCGGCCGTCTGAACGAGCTGAGCGATCAATTCGCGGCAGCTGACAAATACGTATTCGTCACACCGCTTTGGAACTTCTCATTCCCGCCTGTTATGAAAGCGTACCTTGATTCTGTGGCTGTAGCCGGAAAATCATTCAAATATACAGAGCAAGGCCCGATCGGTCTGTTGACAGACAAAAAAGCGCTCCATATTCAGGCGCGCGGAGGCTATTACTCTGAAGGACCGGCGGCTGATATGGAAATGGGCCACCGTTACATCGGCATCATGATGAACTTCTTCGGCGTTCCTTCTTTTGACGGATTAATCGTTGAAGGCCATAATGCTGAACCGAATAAAGCACAGCAAATTAAAGAAGATGCGATTGCCCGCGCGAAAGAAGCCGGAAAATCATTCTGATCTTAAAAAAACCTCCCCGCCGTACGGCTGGGAGGTTTTTCATATTAAAGGGCAATCGTCCGTTTTTGTTTGCTGCTTTTCATCGCCGCTTCAATGACACGGATGACATCGATGCCTTCTTTTGCCGTAACGGGAAGCGGTTTTCCGTTTAAGATGCTGTCTGCCAGCAGTTTGTAGTACGTAAGGTAAGAGCCGTTCTCAGAGGGGATTGTTTCTGTATGCCGTTTTTCATCCGCTGCGATTGTCAGCTCTCCGAAGTTGTCAGGATCATCGGCGCCCCAGCTGTCGTCAATCGGCTTTTTGCCCGCTGAAAGCGCATCTTCCTGTCCATCCATTCCGTATTTGATAAAGCTTGCATTCCGACCGTGAATCTGATAGCGCGGGCCGCTTGCCGCATTCATGGAGCCGGATTGAAGAATGACCTGAAGTTTGCCGTAATGGAGCGCGGCCAGAAAATTATCAACGGTTTCACTGTTGTCCCGCTGTTTCATCACATGTGCGGTGACGGATTCCGGCATTCCGAAAAGCAGAAGTGTCTGGTCAATAATATGTGAACCGAGATCATACAGCGTTCCCGTGGCGGGTCCGTTCTTTTCGCGCCATTTTTCCTGTACAACCGGGTTGTATAGATCGTAGCTGACTTGATATGTATGAATGTCTTGAAGCGCCCCGTCCCGAATCAGCTTTTGTATCGTTAAAAAGTCATTGTCCCAGCGCCGGTTGTGGTACACGCTCAGTAAGACGCCTTTATTTTCAGCCGTTCTTCTCAGTTCCTCCGCTTCTGCTGAAGTCGCCGTCATCGGTTTTTCCACGACGGTGTGTTTTCCCGCCAGGAGACATTTCATCGCTGATTCATAATGCATTCCGCTCGGTGTCGTGACGATGACGAGATCAATGTCAGGATCACCGGTAATGTCTTCAATCGCGCGCACGGCTTCAGCCCCCGGCAGATCACGTTTGACCTCCTCCGTTCTGGACGTCATGACTTTTTTGATCTGATAATCATCAAGGACGTCCAAAAGCGGCGCATGAAAGACTTTACCCGACAAACCATACCCCAATATGCCGACTTGTATCGTTTTCAATGAATTTCCCCCTCTTGATATGTGATAACATTATATACCCCGCGGGTGTACTGGTAAAACTTGTGTGTTGAAAATTTTTTACACTGGATTTTCAAGTCTGTATAATGAAGATAACGAAGAAAAAAACCGAGGTGGAAAATGGACAAACATACCGAGCATCAATCGTTAAATCATAAAAGCGCCAAAGAAAAAGACCAGATCCTGAACCGGCTGAAACGGATTGAAGGCCAAGTCAGGGGCATTCAGAATATGGTGGATAACGAACGATACTGCGTGGATATTCTCGTGCAGATTTCAGCCGTACAGGCGGCCATGCAGAAAGTCGCGTTTCATCTGCTGGAAGATCACGCCCATCACTGCGTAGCCGGCGCCATTGAGAGCGGAAACGGGGAGCAGGCGATTGCCGAGCTGCTTGCTGTTGTGAAAAAAATCGCAAAATCGTAAAATAAAATGTTTTGAAATACCCTACAGGGGTATGGTAACATGAAGAAGAAAAAACAAGACGTGGAGGGAATCATCATGGAACAAAAAACACTGCAAGTCGAAGGCATGTCCTGTCAGCACTGCGTCAAAGCAGTAGAGACCGGAGTAGGAGAACTGAACGGAGTGACGGCGGTTCAGGTGAAATTGGAAGCCGGACAGGTGGATGTGACGTTTGATGAGAACAAAGTCTCCGTATCAGATATAAAAGACGCGATTGAAGATCAAGGTTATGACGTCGTATAGGATTTATCGCGCTGCGGAAACGGGCGCGGTTTTCTTTTATCATACTTATACCCCCATGGGGTTTATGAAGAGAGATGAGGACATTGAGTGAACCGAAAGAAATGACCATTCAAGTGGGGGGCATGACATGCGCCGCCTGCGCTTCTAGAATTGAAAAAGGACTGAAACGGATGGACGGCGTCAATGACGCTTCCGTCAATCTTGCGCTTGAGACCTCAAATATTTCCTATCAGCCTGACAAAATCGAAGCTGGCGCCATAAAGGATAAAATTGAAAAACTCGGCTACCATGTTGTGACGGAAAAAGCCGAGTTTCAGATTGAAGGCATGACGTGCGCCGCTTGCGCCAATCGGATTGAAAAGCGCCTGAACAAAACAGAGGGCGTTGTGGGCGCGCCGGTGAATTTCGCCCTTGAAACGGTCACCGTTGAATACAATCCGAAAGAGGTGACACCGAAAGAGCTGAAAGAGACCGTGGCAAAACTCGGCTACAGATTAGACGAGAAGCAAGCGGTTGATGGAGGCGGCGGATTATCCCAAAAGGAGAAAGAGCAGCGAAAACAGCTGATCAGGCTGATATTTTCTGCCGTTCTCTCATTTCCGCTTCTATGGTCGATGGTCAGCCATTTTTCTTTTACTTCTTTTATCTGGATGCCGGATATCCTGATGAATCCGTGGCTGCAATTCGCGCTTGCCACCCCGGTGCAGCTCGTCATCGGCTGGCCTTTTTATATGGGAGCGTATAAGGCGCTGAGAAACAAAAGCGCCAATATGGATGTTCTCGTTGCGCTCGGAACGACGGCCGCTTACGCATACAGCCTGTACATGACGATTGCGTCTCTCGGACGAGACGGACATGTAGAGGGGCTTTATTATGAAACGAGCGCCATTTTGCTGACTTTGATTTTGCTTGGAAAGCTTTTAGAGATGAAAGCGAAAGGCCGCTCATCAGAAGCGATTAAAAAGTTAATGAAGCTTCAGGCGAAGACGGCGGCGGTTGAGCGGGAAGGGAAGGTACAGGTGATTCCGATTGACGAGGTCCGGACGGGGGATATCGTATATGTGAAACCGGGAGAACGTGTTCCTGTCGATGGCGAAGTGATTGAAGGCCATTCCGCAATTGATGAATCGATGATTACGGGGGAGAGCATGCCTGTCGATAAGTCTCCCGGAAGCACCGTCACCGGGGCGACGATCAATGCAAACGGCTTTCTCAAAATCAGAGCGGTGAATGTCGGGAAAGATACCGCGCTTGCACACATTATTAAAATCGTGGAAGAAGCCCAAGGATCAAAAGCCCCCATTCAGCGGCTCGCAGATCACATTTCAGGCATTTTCGTCCCGATTGTGCTGGGGCTGGCCGTGCTGAATTTTCTCATTTGGTATGTATGGGCGGCGCCGGGACAGTTTTCTGAAGCGATCGGCAAATTCATCGCCGTGCTTGTCATTGCCTGTCCGTGCGCACTCGGGCTTGCCACTCCGACGAGCATTATGGCGGGCTCCGGCCGCGCAGCTGAATTCGGCATTCTTTTTAAAGGCGGAGAGCATTTAGAAAAAACACAGCGTCTGACGACAATCGTACTGGATAAAACAGGAACGGTGACAAACGGCAGACCGGTTCTGACAGATGCCGTACCGGCAGCGGGAATGAACGAAGAGGAACTCCTGCGGCTGGCGGCGGCCGCCGAAACGGGATCAGAGCACCCGCTTGGAGAAGCCATCGTGTCAGGAGCCGAAAAACGGGGGATTGCCATCCCGAAAATCACCCGGTTCCAAGCCCGGATCGGTTCCGGAATATACGCCGAGGCTGACGGCAGAACGATTCTAGCCGGATCAAGACGGCTGATGGAATCGGAACACATCGAACATGAGGCGCTGCTTCCTCACATGGCCCGCTTGGAGGCGGAAGGAAAAACGGTGATGCTTATTGCGGCAGACGGCAAAGCGGCGGGGCTTATCGCAGTCGCCGATACAATCAAAGACACATCTCCGGCCGCGGTGAAACGCCTGAATGATATGGGGCTTGACGTCATCATGATGACCGGTGACAACAAAAAGACCGCGGAAGCCATTGCAAAAGCCGCGGGCATCGGCAGCGTGATCGCCGAAGTGCTTCCCGAACAAAAGGCGGCGGAAATTTCCCGGCTGCAAAAAGAAGGCCGGCGCGTGGCGATGGTCGGTGACGGCATCAATGATGCTCCGGCGCTGGCTGTGGCCGATATCGGAATGGCCATCGGCACCGGCACAGATATCGCAATGGAAGCGGCCGATATTACGCTGATCCGCGGTGACCTGAACGGCATTGCCGACGCCATCGGCATGAGCAGGCTGACCATGAGAAACATCAAGCAGAATTTAGGCTGGGCATTGGGATACAACAGCATCGGCATTCCGATTGCGGCGGCCGGCTTTCTGGCCCCGTGGGTGGCAGGCGCTGCCATGGCGTTCAGCTCAGTATCGGTCGTCCTTAATGCTTTGCGTTTACAGAAGGTAAAAAAAGACAAAATGGGCTGAGGCCTGTTTTGTCTTTTTTATTGACACTTTATTCAAAGCCTGCATATAATAGAAAACACATATATGAGTATATGTTCATATATATAAATTCGTTTAGCTGTATTGATGTTATGGGAATCCTATTACGGAAAGTAGGGTGAGTCGAAAATGAAAGCAGCCAAAGGTGAATTTGTATTAGACGGACTTGATTGCAGCAACTGTGCAAAAAAAATAGAAAACGGCGTAAAAGCCATTGACGGCATAGACGGCTGTGCTGTCAATTTTGCGGCAAGCACCATCACGGTCTCAGCCGGCGGCAAAAACGAGCAATGGATGAAAGATGAGGTTGCGAAAAAAGTAAAGTCCATTGATCCTCATGTGACCGTTCGTTCGAAGCACGAAGACAAACCCGGCGAGGATGAATACCGCAAAAAGCTGCAGCTGATGTTAGTGAGGCTGGCGGCGGGCGCCGTTTTGGCCGTCATCGCTTACTTCGCGCGCACGGGCGCCGTCCTTGAGTTTCTGCTCTTTTTTGCTTCGTATTTGATTATCGGCGGCGATATCGTAGCCAGAGCGGGAAAAAACATTGTCCGCGGCCAGGTATTTGATGAGCATTTTCTGATGGCGCTTGCCACGATCGGCGCATTTATGATTCATCAGTATCCGGAAGGCGTCGCGGTCATGCTGTTCTACCAAATCGGTGAACTGTTTCAGGGAGCGGCCGTCAGCCGATCCAGAAAATCGATCAGCGCGTTATTGGACATCCGTCCTGAGTACGCCAATGTGAAAACGGAAAACGGCATGACTGCCGTTCCGCCGCAGGACGTCAAAGTCGGACAGGTCATCGTCGTGAATCCCGGAGAACGGATTCCGCTGGACGGAAAGGTGCTGAGCGGTTCTTCGATGGTTGATACATCCGCTTTAACGGGCGAATCCGTGCCGAGAAAAGCGGAGCCGGGGCAAGATGTGATGGCCGGATTTATGAATCAGAACGGCGTGCTTCATATTGAAACCTCTAAAGGATATGAAGACTCTGCCGTGTCAAAAATATTGGATCTGGTCGAAAATGCGGCCGGACGCAAAGCGAAAACGGAAAACTTTATTACGAAGTTTGCCAAGTATTATACACCGGCCGTTGTCATTGTTGCGGTGCTTCTCGCCTTTTTACCGCCGCTTCTCGTGCCTTCAGCCGCGCTATCCGACTGGGTGTACCGCGCGCTGATTTTCCTTGTGATTTCTTGTCCGTGCGCACTCGTCGTCTCCATTCCGCTCGGGTTTTTCGGCGGTATCGGAGCTGCGTCTAAAGCAGGGGTGCTCGTGAAAGGAAGCAACTATTTAGAAGCGCTCAATCAGGTGGCATACGCCGTGTTTGATAAAACGGGAACCTTAACGAAAGGGAATTTCGCCGTTACTGATATCAAACCGGCGGCAGGGTTTACAAAAGACAGCCTGCTTCATGCGGCCGCGCTTGCGGAAGCCCATTCCAATCATCCGATTGCTTCTTCCATCCGTGAAGCTTACAATCAACCGCTCTCGGCTGAGGAGATTGAAGAATATGAAGAAATACCCGGACACGGCATTCGGGTGAAAACCGGCGGATCAACGATTTTAGCCGGAAATCAAAAACTGATGGCAAAAGAACAAATCGCTTCCGGCACAGCTGAAAACAACGGAACCGTCGTCTATGTCGCCGTTGATCAGCAGTATGCGGGGGCGATCGTGATCGCCGATGAAATCAAAGAGGACGCCAAACAGGCCATTGCCAATTTAAAAGCGCTCGGCGTGAAGCGGACAGTGATGCTGACGGGTGATTCAAAGCAGACCGGAGAAGCTGTCGGCCGAGAGCTCGGTATTGATGACGTGTACACAGAGCTTTTGCCGGGTGACAAGGTAGACCGCGTCGAAGAACTTGAAGCGGCGCTTTTACCGAATGAAAAACTGATGTTTGTCGGCGATGGGATTAATGATACGCCTGTGCTTGCCAGAGCTGACATCGGAGCTGCCATGGGGGCTCTCGGCTCTGATGCCGCCGTCGAAGCGGCCGATGTCGTCCTGATGACAGACCAGCCGTCAAAAGCAGCCGAAGCCATCCGGATTGCACGCCGAACACGCCGGATCGTCTGGCAGAACATCGGATTTGCTTTAGGCGTAAAAATCATTTTTCTCCTGCTTGGCGCATTCGGATTCGCCACCATGTGGGAAGCGGTCTTTTCAGATGTAGGCGTCACGCTGATCGCCGTTGCCAACGCGATGCGCGTCATGAGAGTGAAAGCGGAATAATTGTCAAAGATAATTCGTTTTTCAGGGTTTTCTTAAACAAGGTTGTCTTGGTAAAATAGAGAAGCGGGCCATCCGGCATCCGCTTCTTTTTTATTTTAAAAACAATGAGGTGTCTGAGTGAAAAAGAAACAATCGTCTGCGAAATTTGCGGTGATTCTGACGTTAATCGTTGTCGTTTTATTTGCGGCCATCGTAATTATTAACAACCAAACGGAAAAAGCGGGCGAAACAGTCGCCGAACAGCCTTCCATTAAAGGACAGCCCGTGCTCGGCAAAGACAGCGCCCCTGTTACGGTAGTTGAATTCGGAGATTACAAGTGTCCGTCATGCAAAGTATTTAACAGCGATATCTTTCCGAAAATCAAAAAAGATTTTATCGATAAAGGCGACGTGAAATTTTCATTTGTGAACGTCATGTACCACGGAAGCGGCTCGCGTCTGGCGGCTCTTGCTTCAGAAGAAGTGTGGAAAGAAGACCCGGCATCATTCTGGGCATTCCATGAAAAGCTGTTTGAACAGCAGCCGTCAAGCGAACAGGAATGGGTCACGCCTGCATTGCTTGAAAAAACGGTCAAAAGCACCGCGAAAAAGGTTGATCCTGACAAGCTGAAGGAAAACCTTGATAAAGAGACATTTGCAAAAGAGCTGAAAGCTGACACTGACCTGAATGATAAATTAAACATTACGGCGACACCGACGATTTACGTAAATGACAAAGTGATTAATGACTTCTCTAAATATGATGAGATTTCAAAAACGATTAAGAAAGAGCTGAAAAATGAAAAATAGAATCGTATTTTTATATGCTTCTTGGGTGATAGCTCTTGCTGCCATGCTCGGCAGCCTATATTTCAGCGAGATCAGAAAATTCATACCGTGCGAGCTGTGCTGGTATCAAAGAATTCTCATGTACCCGCTTGTTCTGATTTTAGGAATCGCCACCTTCCAGGGTGACACGCGCGTGAAAAAATACGTGCTGCCGATGGCCGTCATCGGCGCGTTTATATCGATCATGCATTACCTTGAGCAGAAGGTGCCCGGTTTCAGCGGCATCAAGCCGTGTGTCTACGGCGTGCCTTGCTCATCTGAATATATTAACTGGTTCGGTTTCATTACCATTCCTTTCCTGGCATTGACGGCATTTATTCTCATTATTATCTGCATGTGTTTTGTCAAAACGGAACGCGCGGCAAAATAAAGAGCCTGCTCCTTGGGAGCGGCTCTTTTTCTATTATTTGTACCAAGCTTTGTTTGTTGCAATCTGTCTGTTATGGGAGCTGTCCCAAATATCCACGGAATAGGCATAATCATAATTCATGACGCAGCGAATGCCGCTGCCTTGGGCGTCATGCTGAAGTCCGAAGTTATGGGAAAACTCGTGCTGTGCCGCTTTCGCCGTGTTGGCCGTTCCTTGATCAAGGTTCACGCTGAAAGCCGGGCCGCTCGGTTTGCCGTTATATACATACGCGATACCGCCGGCGTCAAAACTTGATTTTGCGGTAAAACCGACGACAAAATGATAATTTTGATTTCTGAAGCTGCCTTGGAGATTCGATAAAATCTGAGAACTGTTTGAGCCGGAGGAATTCCAAGCCTGCACGGCCTGTACGACGAAATCAATGTTGTGATCACGGTTAAAAGCAACATCCGCCTGCTCCACGATCTGGACGATTCGCGTTTGCCAGTCGCTGTATTTGGCGCGGTATTCAGCGTCCGCCACCGCCAGCACTCTGACCTTCTGGCTGCCCGTGCTGGCTTTAGTTGAGGCTTTATCCTGACTGACATTGGCATTGAATCGTTTCGTGCCGACCTGCTTGCCGTTTTCATCCAGAATTTTTGTGTCAACCGTCTGTTCGACTTGGACCGGGCCCTTCAGATCTTTAAAATGATCGGCTTTCGGAAGCGGGTCCGTATACACCGTTTTCGCCGGCTCCGCATGAGTGTGCGAATGCGTATGGCTTTCGGCTGACGGCAGGCCGGGAATTAATCCGGCGGCCAATAAAACAGGAAAAACAAGTGAACTGATTTTCATCTCATAACCCCCTTTTTGTTAGAGAAAGTATTCAATGAAACTTCCAATAAACCTTCCATTAAAGTATAAAATAGGAAAATGTTCTTGTTCCCAGCCGTTGAGGGTGAGGTTGTCCCGGATTAGGAATCAGAATCTTTCAAAAATAAGGTTGATTTTAAGAGAAAGCGATTATAAAATCTAATGGTCGTCAGAAAATTTAACAAATAAAAAGGAGCATATGGAATGGCCTGGGAGCTGCTTAGTGTAATCGGCATCATTGCGTTTGCGGTCAGCGGAGCGATTGTTGCGATGGAAGAGGAGTATGATATTTTAGGCGTGTATATCTTGGGGATTGTAACGGCGTTCGGCGGAGGAGCGATCCGAAATCTGCTGATCGGTGTTCCGGTCTCCGCCTTGTGGGAGCAAGGCGCGTTTTTTCAAATCGCTCTCGCATCAGTTACGATTGTCTTTTTGTTTCCGAAGCTGCTGTTAAGGCATTGGAGTAAATGGGGCAACCTATCCGATGCCATCGGGCTTTCGGCGTTTGCCATCCAAGGTGCTTTATATGCCGTGAAAATGGGCCATCCGCTCAGTGCGGTGATTGCGGCAGCGGTCCTGACCGGCAGCGGGGGCGGCATCATACGGGATCTGCTCGCGGGCAGAAAGCCGCTTGTGCTCAAGGCGGAAATTTATGCAGTCTGGGCCGCGCTCGGAGGGTTAATCGTGGGCCTCGGCTGGGCCGGGGATGCCGCCGGTTTGTATGTGCTGTTTCTTGTGCTTGTGGCATGCCGCATCTGCAGTTATGTGTTCAGGTGGCGCCTGCCGAATCGTTCCTATCATATAGATCAGTAAAAAAACCGATTTCACAAACGAATTCGGTTTTTTTGCATAACGGCTTCTGATAAAAAAAGACGCCCGATATGATAAGAAAAAGGGTATTTGACCATAATGCTGAATAATATGTTGCATATATGTTTGTATGATGAAAGCCGGATTTGTCAGCTTGATGTCGGAGGTGCCGCTGATGGCAAAACGTGATAAAGAGTGGAAAGAAGAGCAGGAAAGAATCAATTTTGTCATGAAGGAACTGGAACAGAAACAAACTCATCTTGAAGCCTCATCGGGCGGATTGAAGCAGGATATTGTCGGGCTGAGAAAAACGTTTTGGGATGATGTCACCGTGAATATGGATGACGCCCATGAAGCGGCTGAGACATTTTCAAGCATTAAACAGCAGGCAGAAATGCTTTCAGAACGTGAACGGACGCATCTGCTTCAATACCGGCAGCTTCAAAAAATCCAAAAGCTGAAAACCTCTCCTTACTTCGGCCGTGTCGATTTTACGGAAAAAGGGGAGTCTTCTTCCGAGCGGATTTATATCGGGCTGACTTCTTTGATGGATGAAAACAACGAGCAATTTCTCATTTATGATTGGCGCGCGCCCATCTCATCTCTTTACTATCAATATTCCCCGGGAAAAGCCCGCTATGAAGTTCCCGAAGAAACGATAGAAGGAGACATCACACTGAAGCGGCAGTTCATCATTAAAAACGGTACGCTTAAAGCGATGTTTAACACGGATATGACGATTGGTGACGAAATGCTGCAAGAGGTGCTGAGCGGCCATTCCGGACAGCATATGAAAAACATCGTGTCAACCATCCAAAAAGAACAGAACGAAATCATCCGGGATGAAAAAAGCAAATATCTCATCGTTCAGGGAGCCGCCGGAAGCGGGAAAACATCCGCGGCGCTTCAGCGGGCCGCTTACTTGCTGTACCGCGGGCGCGGGGTGCTTGATGCCCGTCAGATTGTATTGTTTTCCCCGAACATTTTGTTCAACAGTTATGTTTCCGCCGTATTGCCGGAATTGGGAGAAGAGAATATGGAGCAGGCTACCTTTCAGGAATATATCATCCGCCGGCTCGGACGAAAGTTTGATTGTGAAAGCCCGTACGAGCAGCTTGAATATTGCCTGACTGAACAAAATCAGGACGCACTTTCCGTAAGGCTCGCAGCCGTTGCTTACAAAGCGTCATCAGCTTTCCAGGCCATGATTGACCGCTATGCCTGCTCGCTTTCCGGCTCGGGTCTGATGTGTAAACAGATCAGCTTCCGGGGAGACATCCTGATTTCAAAAGAACGGATTGAAGACTATTTTTATTCGCTTGATCAGCAGCTGCCGATTCCGAACAGAGCGGAGCTGACAGCGGAATGGCTTCTCGCGGAAATCAGCGCTCTCGAAAAAAAGGAGCGTAAGAAGGAATGGGTCTTGCAGGAGAGCGAGCTGCTTGATAAGGAAGACTATGCTGAGGTTTATCAAACACTCAAGAAGCAGGCGGCAGATGATGAACCTGCATTTGACGACCATCAGCGCGAACAGCGGCTGCTTGGCGCCATTATTGTCGGCAAAGCCTTTAAACCGATTAAGCAGGCCGTCAGACGGCTCGGCTTTCTCGATATAAAACGGATGTATCTCCGGCTGTTTTCAGACTGGGGAGCTGATGAAAAGCCCGATCATTGGCAGAGCATCGGCGCTTTGACCAGAAACGCATTTGCAGAACGGTCACTTCCGTATGAAGATGCCGCTCCGTATCTGTATTTGCAGGATCTGTTAGAAGGAAAAAGAAAAAACACACAAATGAAGCACGTCTTCATTGATGAAGCGCAGGATTATTCCCCATTTCAGCTCACGTATATTCAAAGCATCTTCCCAGCGGCAAAGATGACGGTGCTCGGTGATGTCAGCCAGTCGATTTATGCCCACACCATTACGGGCCCTTCTTCCCTCGCCGGCTGCTTTCGCAATGGTGCAGAAAAGTATGTCAGCCTGAAGCGGACTTACAGATCGACGCGGCAGATTGTTGAATTTACGAAAGCGCTGCTGGCTGACGGCGATGACATTGAGCCTTTTAACCGGAACGGGGAAAAACCGCGTGTTTTGCGGACGGATACAGAAAATGCGCGGCAGGAACAATTGGCGGATACAATCCGGGAGCTCAGACAAAAAGGCTGGGAGACGGTCGCCGTCATCTGCAAAACGGCCGCGGAAGCCAAAAAAGTGTTTCAGACAGTCAGCGCCGAGAGCGGTGTCCGCTTGATCAATAAAGAAAACCAGCCTTTTCAAAAAGGGGTATGCGTCATTCCCGTTTATTTGGCAAAAGGCATTGAGTTTGACGCCGTCATTGCTGCTGACGCCTCTGCTGTCCAGTACAAAAGCGAACATGACCGTAAGCTGTTATATACGGCCTGTACACGGGCGATGCATGATCTGACCGTATTGTCTCCGGGAGAACCCTCTCCTTTTATTAAAGAAGTGCCCGCCGGCTTATTCGTGTAAGCCCTTTGCCAAGTGCAAAGGGCTTTTTATCATTAGTAATCTTAATCATTGTCATCATGATTATATATTTTACTTACATACAAACTTTCGGTAAAGTTTCAATTAGAATATTATTTTGACAATTCCTATAGAAATAACGTACGTTACGTTTAATTCCTTGTGAGGTGGATATCGTTGCAACTTCAGGTCATGAACAGTCCGTTTAATCAGGAGCAGGCAGAGCTCCTTAACCGCCTTCTGCCGACCTTGACAGAATCACAGAAAATCTGGCTGAGCGGTTATTTGGCTGCGGCCCGGTCCGAATCCGGTGAAACAACCGCACCCGCTGCTCCGGCTCCTGCAGAAAGCCCGGCAGTCTCGAAAGAAGTGACCGTATTATACGGATCGCAAACGGGAAATGCGGAAGGTCTTGCGAAACAGACGGTAAAGACGCTTGAGGAACGGGGATTCCAGGTCACCGTCGCGTCAATGAACGATTTTAAGCCGAATAATCTGAAAAAAGTAAACAATTTACTGATCGTGGTGAGCACGCACGGAGAAGGCGATCCGCCGGATAACGCGCTGGCCTTTCATGAATTTCTTCACGGCAGACGCGCGCCGAAGCTTGAAGCGCTCCGTTACTCCGTTTTGGCGCTCGGGGACAGCTCGTATGAATTTTTCTGCCAGACCGGCAAAGAGTTTGACGAGCGTCTTCAAGAGCTCGGCGGCACCCAGCTTGCGCCGCGGGTTGATTGCGATCTTGATTATGATGAGCCGTTTTCTGAATGGCTTGACGCGGTCATCGGCGGTTTGAACGAAGGAGCGGGAAATCAAACAGCCGAAGCGCCTGCCGAGACGCCGGCTCTCGGTGAATCCGTTTATTCCAGAACGAACCCGTTTCGGGCGGAGGTTCTTGAGAACATCAATCTGAACGGACGCGGTTCGAATAAAGAAACACGCCATCTCGAGCTTTCGCTTGAAGGGTCGGGCCTCGCGTATCAGCCCGGAGACAGCCTCGGCATCTATCCGGAAAATGATCCGGCGCTCGTGGATGAGCTGATCAATGAGCTGAAATGGGACCCAAAACAGGAAGTGGCGGTGAATAAACAAGGAGAGCGCCTCCCGCTGAAAGATGCGCTTACTTCTCATTTTGAAATAACCGTCTTAACAAAACCGTTCCTGCAAAAGGCCGCACAGTTTACGGCTGACCAAAAGCTGAGTGAACTTCTGGCCGAAGGAAACGAAGAGCAGCTGAAAGCGTACATCAACGGCCGTGATCTGCTTGATCTCGTCCGGGATTTCGGGCCGTGGGAAGCGACAGCGGAAGACTTTCTTTCCATCCTGCGTAAAATGCCGGCCCGGCTCTATTCGATCGCAAGCAGTTTAGAAGCGAATCCGGAAGAGGTGCATCTGACAATCGGAGCGGTCAGATATGACGCGCACGGCAGAGAACGAAAAGGCGTCTGCAGCATTCTGTGTGCGGAAAGACTCCAGCCGGGAGATACGCTTCCGATTTACATTCAGCACAACCAAAACTTCAAGCTGCCGGACAATCCGGATACACCGGTCATTATGGTCGGGCCGGGGACAGGCATCGCGCCGTTCCGTTCCTTTATGCAGGAGCGTGAAGAAACCGGAGCTGAAGGGAAAACATGGCTGTTTTTCGGGGATCAGCACTTTGTCACTGATTTTCTGTACCAGACGGAATGGCAAAAATGGCTGCAAAACGGTGTTCTCACAAAAATGGACGTCGCTTTTTCCCGGGATTCGGAGGAAAAAGTATATGTGCAGCACCGCATGAAAGAACAAAGCAAAGAGCTTTATGAATGGCTGCAGCAGGGAGCCGCCGTATACATCTGCGGTGATGAACAGCATATGGCGCATGACGTGCACCAGGCGCTTCTCGATATCATTCAGGAAGAAGGCGGCATGAGCAGTGAAAAAGCGGAAAGCTTCCTGGCAGACATGCAGCAGAAAAAACGCTATCAGCGTGACGTATATTGATTTTGGTTTGAAAGGAGCATATTCAGCATGGTGAACAACATTTTAAAAGCGCCGGAAGGCCCTCCAAGTGATGTTGAGGAAATTAAAGAAAAAAGTGATTATTTGCGCGGCACATTGAAAGAAGTCATGCTCGACCGGATTTCAGCCGGCATCCCGGACGATGACAACCGGCTGATGAAGCATCACGGAAGCTACTTGCAGGATGACCGCGATCTCCGTAATGAACGTCAAAAACAAAAGCTTGAACCGGCTTATCAGTTCATGCTGCGCGTTCGGATGCCAGGCGGCGTGTCAACTCCGGAACAATGGCTTGTCATGGATGAACTGGCGCAAAAATACGGAAACAATACATTGAAGCTGACAACGCGTGAAACGTTCCAAATGCACGGAATTTTAAAATGGAACATGAAAAAAACGATTCAGAAAATCAATGCGGCGCTGCTTGATACCATTGCGGCCTGCGGAGATGTCAACCGAAACGTCATGTGCGCTTCAAATCCGCACCAGTCTGAAATTCATGCGGAAGTATACGAATGGTCGAAGAAATTGAGCGATGACCTTCTTCCGCGCACGAGAGCCTATCATGAAATCTGGCTTGATGAGGAACGTGTAGCGGGCACTCCTGACACGGAAACGGAACCGATGTACGGGCCGCTGTACCTGCCGCGGAAATTCAAAATCGGAATCGCCGTGCCTCCGTCCAATGATATCGATGTCTTTTCTCAAGATCTCGGCTTCATTGCCATCGTGGAGGAAGGCCGTCTTATCGGATTCAACGTTGCAATCGGCGGCGGTATGGGAATGACGCACGGCGATACGGCCACTTATCCGCAGCTTTCAAAAGTCATCGGCTTCTGCAAACCGGAGCAGCTGTATGATGTAGCGGAAAAAACCATTACGATTCAGCGCGATTACGGAAACCGTTCCGTCAGAAAGAATGCCAGATTCAAGTACACCGTTGACCGTCTCGGGCTGGAAAACGTAAAAGCCGAGCTGGAAAACCGCCTCGGCTGGCAGCTGGATGAAGCGAAACCTTATCATTTTGACCATAACGGCGACCGTTACGGATGGGTGAAGGGTGTAAAAGGTAAATGGCACTTTACGATGTTTATCGAAGGCGGCCGCGTCACGGACTATGAGAATTATAAGCTGATGACGGGATTACGTGAAATCGCCAAAGTCCATACGGGAGATTTCCGTCTCACCTCTAATCAAAACCTGATTATCGGCAATGTCTCGAGCCAGAAAAAGAAACAAATCAGCGCATTAATCGAACAATACGGTCTGACAGACGGCCGGCAGCATTCCGCCCTCCGCCGCAGTTCAATGGCTTGCGTCGCGCTTCCGACATGCGGGCTCGCCATGGCCGAAGCCGAGCGCTATCTGCCGAAATTGATTGATAAGATTGAAGACATTGTTGACGAAAACGGGCTGCGGGATGAAGAAATCACCATCCGTATGACCGGATGCCCGAATGGCTGCGCCCGCCATGCGCTCGGCGAAATCGGATTTATCGGAAAGGCACCCGGAAAATATAATATGTATTTAGGAGCGGCGTTTGACGGCAGCCGTTTGAGCAAAATGTACCGGGAAAATATCGGTGAAGAGGAAATTCTGAATGAGCTTCGCACCATTCTCCCGCGCTACGCGAAAGAGCGTGAGGAAGGCGAACACTTCGGCGATTTCGTCATCCGCGCCGGCATCATTAAAGCGACGACAGACGGCACGAATTTTCACGAATAAGATGAGCACTTAAAACCAAGGATAGAGACACACTGACGGTGCGTTCTCTATCCTTTACTAAGCAGCATAAACGCTGCACCGCGTCATGAAACAGATGACGCAGCTTGCGAAAAAGCCTGTTTTCAGAGAAAACAGGCTTTTTCTTTTTCTAGAAAAAATGTAGCTGAAGGCAAAAAAAGTTCGCCGTGAGCACGTTATGAGAAATTTTAAATAAAAACGGGTAAAATAAAAGAAGAATGGTTGCGTGCGGAAAATATATTGAATCTGCCCGATCATCGGCTCCGGCCTTTGGCAAAGGCAGAGAACAGGCAATAATGATATGATGCAGCAGATGAAGGAGGTCATGCTTTGGACATATTTTTAGTCGTACTCGTACTTTTAACCATCATCGCGATCTCAAATATCGTAAATCGGTTTGTCCCCTTTATCCCAGTGCCTCTGATTCAGGTGGCGCTCGGTATCATTGCGGCGTCATTTCCGCAGGGGCTTCATTTTGAACTGAATACCGAATTGTTTTTTGTTTTGTTTATCGCTCCGCTGCTTTTTAACGATGGAAAACGGACGCCGCGTGCGGAACTTTGGAATTTAAGAGCGCCGATTCTGCTGCTTGCGCTCGGGCTCGTGTTTGCCACGGTGATTGTCGGCGGTTACACGATTCATTGGATGATTCCGAGCATCCCGCTGGCTGCCGCGTTCGGGCTGGCGGCGATACTGTCACCGACTGACGTTGTCGCGGTCAGCGCGCTGTCAGGGCGAGTGAAGATGCCAAAAGGCATTCTGCGTCTCCTTGAAGGAGAAGGACTGATGAATGACGCATCCGGCCTGGTCGCTTTTAAATTTGCGATTGCGGCTGCCGTGACGGGCGCATTTTCGCTGGCGCAGGCCGCCTTCAGTTTCGTTCTGATTTCAGCCGGCGGTTTACTCAGCGGTGTCGTCATTTCTTTTTTGATTATCCGTTTCCGGCTGTTTTTGCGCCGCCTCGGCATGCAGGATGTCACGATGCATATGCTGATTCAAATTCTGACGCCGTTCGTCATCTATCTCGCGGCTGAAGAAATCGGCGTTTCCGGCATTTTAGCTGTTGTGGCCGGCGGCATCACGCATGCGGTGGAGCAGGACCGTCTTGAATCAACGATGGTCAAACTGCAAATCGTCTCTTCAAGTACGTGGAATATTATTTTGTTCATTCTGAACGGTCTTGTTTTCGTTATTTTAGGGGCGCAAATACCGGATGTGGTTTCTGTCATATTTAATGATACCGCGTTTAACAATATGATGGTCATCGGGTACATTATCGTCATTACGCTGACGTTAATGATTCTCAGGTTTTTGTGGGTGCTGTTTTTTTGGAACGGCAAGTGGTTTTTTAACAAGGATCAGAGCATTTATAAACCCGGCCTGCGCTCGACCCTGCTGATTTCGGTTTCAGGCGTCAGGGGAGCGGTCACGCTTGCGGGTTCCTTTTCCATTCCTTACGTGCTCTCTGACGGCTCACCGTTTCCTGAACGGAATTTGATTCTCTTTTTAGCCGCGGGTGTTATTATGTGCACATTGGTGCTGGCGACAATCGTACTGCCGATTTTGACAGATAAGCCCGAAGATAATGTGAAAGAGAAGAAAGTCAAATTGCTGACAGCGAGACGGAAGCTGATAAAAGCTGCCTTAACCGCCATTAAAGAAAATATGAATGAGACAAACAAAACGGCTTCTTTTGCGGTCATTGCCGAATACAATGAGAAAATGAAAAATCTCAGATTTCAGCAGTTCACCGTCAAAAACCGCACGAAAAAAGATGAGCGGAAAGTCCGCGCCCAAGGGATACAGGCTGAACAGGAAGAATTGCTGCGGCTGATTGAGCGGGGCGACATACCGGAAGAAACGGCTGACAGCCTTCAGGAACGGTTTGATGAACTGGAAGTGCTGTATACGAATCCGTTTAAAGTCGGCTTATCTAAGAAAAAGCTGAAACGCCTGATGTACTGGATCTTTTTCGGTGAACATAAAAAGCCGGAAATGACGATTTTAAATGAAGAAGGCCTCATCCGCGCCACAAGGGTTAAAACGGCAAAAGCGGCCATTGAAAGCCTGAAAAAACACATGACCGAAGAAAATAAAGATGTGACGCTTGCCGTCATTTCCTTTTACAATCACCTGATTTTCAGGCTGGGGCACTCGTATCACGAACAGAATCCGAGCCGCCGTTTTGAAAATCAAAAACTCGAAATCAAACTGCGGGCCGTGCAGGCCATCCGCAATGAAATCCAAACATTATTCGAAGAGCGGGAAATTTCCCGCGATATGTCACATGAGCTTCGCCAATACATCAATGATGTGGAAGCGGCCATGCTTGACGGAGGAGAATAAAAAAAGTCCGGCGCACAAGGCGCCGGCTTTTTTTGCATATTACGGCCGATGGAATTCAACTGAATTGCCGTCGCGGTCAAACCAGCCTCTGAAGGCCCAGTTGATCCAGCCGCCATCACCTTTATTGGTGAAGCTTCCGTCTTCAAACACCCAAATGCCGTACGTGATGCCGTCATAAACGGCGGAACCGTAAAACTGAACACCGTTAAAATGATCTTCATATTCCTGGCTTAAATTAAACACCATGACGTTATATTTTTGTCCGGAAGCGTAGAATGAAGATTCCATTAAGTTTTTGACGAAGCCGTCACGGTTTTGCGCCGACTTAATCGCGTCAGCAATCGAATTGCCGATGCCGAGCAGGTCAACGTCAATGTTTAATCCGACATCTTTTGCTGAGACATCTGATGATTGCTGTGCCATGTTTTGAAGGACCGGGGTTTCTTTTGCGGATACAAAGGACAGAGGAGTCAGAGACAAAGCGGCGCCAAGGGCAACGGACATCGGAATACGCATACGTTTCATATGATTTCCTCCTTCAATTGTGTGGTGGCTACAGTAGCGATTTACCCGGACAGTTATCCAGTTAACCATGATTTTTGAAAAATAGGAAAATAATAACGGTAGTGGTGCTTGGGCACTAAAGATGGTTTTTGTGATGACGATGAGCGTATAATTGGTTTCTTACGGCGGAAATGTGAGATAATAATAACCGTTTACATAATGACTAGAAAGGATGGTTCAACGTGGCAAAAAGCTTAAAAGATACTGTAAAGCTTCATAATGGCGTTGAAATGCCGTGGTTCGGCCTTGGCGTCTTCAAGGTGGAAAACGGAAGCGTAGCGGCGGACTCCGTCGAAGCGGCAATCAGAAACGGCTACCGCAGCATTGATACGGCGGCTATTTACAAAAATGAAGAGGGTGTCGGCGAAGGCATCAGAGCTGCGGGCGTTGCAAGAGAAGAGCTGTTCATCACGTCAAAAGTGTGGAATGAAGATCAAGGATACGAAACGACACTTGACGCGTTTGAGAAAAGCCTTGAGCGCCTCGGCCTTGATTACCTCGACCTTTACCTGATTCACTGGCCGGGCAAGGATAAATATAAAGACACATGGCGCGCTCTTGAAAAGCTGTACAAAGACGGCAAAATCCGCGCAATCGGCGTCAGCAACTTCCAAGTGCATCATTTAGAAGAACTGCTGAAAGATGCTGAAATCAAGCCGATGGTCAACCAGATTGAATTCCACCCGCGCCTGACTCAAAAAGAAGTAAGAGATTTCTGCAAAGCGCAGGGCATTCAAGTGGAAGCATGGTCTCCATTGATGCAGGGACAGCTTCTCGATAACGAAGTGCTGTCACAAATTGCGGAAAAACATAACAAATCGGTTGCTCAAGTGATTTTGCGCTGGGATCTTCAAAACGAAGTCGTTACCATTCCGAAATCGATTAAAGAGCACCGCATCATAGAAAATGCCGATATTTTTGATTTCGAACTGTCACAGGAAGAAATGGAAAAGATCAGCGCATTGAACAAAGACGAGCGTGTCGGCCCGAATCCGGACGAGCTTCTGTTCTAAGAAAAAACAGCCCTTTACGGGGCTGTTTTTCTTTACATAAATGTCTGTGTCTGACGTTTTACGCTGAACCTGTATGCGGCTATTAATAACAGGGCGGCGGCAAAGGCTCCCAAAATGATGATGTTCAGCATCAGGCTTTGGAACGTGCGGCCTTGCTGCAATTGATCCACCGTATCGAGCACCCAGCGCTGAGGCAGAAATTCGGCGATTGTCTGCACCGTTTTCGGCATAATATTGCCCGGAAAGAAGCAGCCGGCCAGCAAGCATGTCGGCACGACGATCAAATTCAAAAGCGCCGATGCCGAAGCGCTGCTGTTGGAAAAACCGACGGCAATAAAGGCGACCCCGATCGCGCTTAATGCAAACAGCATCATCAGGACGAACAGCTGCCACAGCGGGAATGACGGATGAATATGAAAAGCGGCGCCCATAAAGAGAACGGCGAATAGAATTTGGACGGCCATGATAATGATATTCACCGCCGCGTTCGCCAATACATACTGCTTTGATGTGATCGGCGTTGACAGAAGCCTGTAGTATGTCCTGTTTTCTCTCTCTTTAATCATTAGTTCCGTCAGGTTGCCGGCGGAATAGAGCATAATGATAATGAGATACCCGATGACTGAGTAAGTCATTTCTTTATGGTTCGATGTATCTTGTAAAACAGCGGACTCCGTTTGAATGGGAGAATGCTTGAAATCGGCGTACATCTCCTGAAAGGCCTTTGCGTCTCCGCCGGAGGATTTGCCGATTGAGGCGACGCTGTTCATATAATTGTACAAATAAGAGCTGACATATCCGGTGACCTGGGCGCCTTTCAGCGAGGTCATGCCGATGTGAGACGGTTTCCCGTCTTTTACGCTTTGGGAGAAGCCTTTTTCAAACGTGATGAGCGCCTCCATTTTTCCTGAAGCGATCTTGGATGTGGCGGACGCAGCCGTTTCCTCTGAAATCCTCACATGATCCAGTCCTTTTAAAAACGCGGCCGTATCCTGTGCCACTTCTCCGCCGTCTTGATTGAGAATGCCGATATTGAGCGTTTCGGCTCCGCCGTTGGCATTGGTCATGAAGGAGAGGAAGACGCCGATCAGCGGAGCCCCGATATAAAGAATGAGCTGTTTTTTGCTTTTTGTAATCCCTTTGAGAGTGTGTGCAAACAGCCACCAGAAGTTTTTCATATTACAGTCCCTCCCGTCTTTGAAACGTAAATGCGGCGATCAGCAAAAAGAGTGCCGCTAATGCTGTATTTAAACCGAGTGCAGGCCATGCCGCTGATACATCATTTGCGTAAATGATGTTGTTAATCGCCTTATTGATCCAGGATAAGGGCGACAGAGCGGAAATTCCTCCGCCTTCATATTTGTAATAGGCGCCGCCGATAATGGACATCACCTGAACGATGATGACGGTGATTAATCTGGCGCTTTCGGGTTTTCTGGTCAAATAGCTCAGGCTGAGCCCGAAGCTGACGGCCAAAAGAATTTCAGAAACGAGAATCAAAAGCACAAGTCCCATGTGGCTGCCCCAATTCGCTTTTAAGATAAATTTGCTGAAGGCGACAACGGCAAGAATCGTCAGAACATTCACAGCCAAAATGCCGAGCATCTTTCCGAGAAAGATATCGCTTTTCCGGAGCGGGGCGGCGATCAGGCGATCTGCGGTGTGCCGTATTCTTTCCCCGCGGAATAAGGTGCTTGCAAAAATCGAGGCGTACAGCCCGATCATCGTCGTCATGGATATCGCATAAAAATCTTTCGCTTTCGGTTCTTTCGCTTTGTGTAAAGACGTCTGCTTCATATAATCGCTTTTGATTTGTCCGGCGGAAGGCGCCTTATGCGCCTTGTAAGCGGCGGCGCCTGCTTTGTATTGATTGGTAAAAGCGGTCAGCATGCCTTGGACGATCGTGCCGTTTATGCCGCTCCGGTCATTTGTAAAGACTTGAAAACCGGTGTTTTTAACAGTGACGAAAGCATCCGCCTGATTTTCTCTAACCTCGTTTTTGCCTTTTGCCTCCGTGGCCGCTTTTTGAAAATAGACATGCTCTTTTTTTGCGGCTTTCATAAACTCAGTAAAATCATGAGAAAGAGGGCCGTTTGACTGGTCCGTATATACGACCTCGATGTTCCCGACCGTCACCTCTGAATCAAAGGCGTTTGATAATGCCGCAGTAAAAATCAGCATGAAGACGATCGGAAAAGCAAGCATGAAAATAAAAGTCCGTCTGTCGCGGAAGCTGATTTTGATTTCTTTCCCGGCGATGTGCAGAATATTCATTTGCAATCCTCCTTTCAGTGAGGTCAGTCGCGCAGGCTTCTGCCTGTCAGCGTGAGAAATACCGTTTCTAAGTCAGGGGCCTGTTCCTGCAAGGAGCGGATTTCAATTCCTTTGTCCATGAAGTACCGGATCAGGCGGTTTAAATTGTTGACCCCTGTGTCAGAGCTGATTTTTACGCTGTTTTCTTCCAGTGTGGCGGCTCTGACGCCGGGCAGCTCCTGAATATCGCCGAGGCTGATGCCGTTTCCGGATGACAGCTCAATCACGACGTCCTTCGTGTCGGTAATGATGGAGGTCAGCTGTTCTTTTGTGCCTTCTGCGATGACCTTTCCGTGGTCGATGATGGCGATGCGTGTGCATATTTCTTCCACTTCCTCCATGTAGTGGCTCGTGTAGATGATCGTGCAGCCCATTTCATTCAGCTTTTTCACTGATTGCAGAATATAATTTCTTGATTGCGGGTCAATGCCGACCGTCGGTTCATCCATGATGATCAGTTTCGGCCGGTGGGCAAGGGCGCAGGCGATATTGAGCCGGCGTTTCATTCCGCCGGAAAAATGCTTCGGCAAATATTTGTGTTTATCGCTCAAGCCGACGAATGTCAGGGCCTCCTCGACCCGTTCTTTCAGAGCCGCCCCTCTCAGGCCGTACAGCCCGGCGAAGAACTTCACATTTTCATAGGCGTTTAATTCTTCGTAAATCGCGAGGTCCTGAGGGACGATGCCGATATTCATTTTCGTTGCTTTGCTATATTTGAAAATATCTTTTCCGAGAAACAGAATGTCTCCGCCTGAAGGTTTTAAAAGGCCTGAGATCATATTGATCGTCGTGCTTTTTCCGGCTCCGTTTGCGCCGAGAAACCCGAAAATCTCACCTTCTTTTACGGCAAGCGACATCTGGTCAACGGCGGCATAATCACCGAATTTCTTACTCAGCTGTTTGAGCTCCAAAATGTTCATGTTTCCACCTCTATGTCTTATGATGCTCTTATTATAAAAAAAAGAATGAACGGCCGTTAGTGCAGCTGTTCATTCCTTTGACATGAGAATCTTCATATTTTTCACATGAAAACATTCACTTATTCAACCGGAAGCAATGTCGTGACGGAAAAACCGGCCGTGCCGTCAAAAATAACGGTTCCGTGCAGGACGGCTGCCCGTTCTTCCATACCGAGCATGCCGAGGCCTTTTTTAAAGCGGACGGCGCCGTTTCCGTTATCTTTCACTTCCGCTTTCACGGCTTTATTCAGCACATGGATATCAATGAAAATCTGCGTGGCATCGGCGTATTTCATTGCATTGGTCAAGGCTTCGGTTACGTTTTCCTGAATGACTCTCCAATGCATTTGCGTCAGCCTGTCCAAATCGCCTTGATGCGTAAACGGAACCGGCATCCCGTTTTTGGCCGAAAATTCATCAATAAACGTTCTTAATCTGTGAATGCCCATTTGTTCAGCGGGCGGTTTCATATTTTTCAGCGTTATGCGGATATCCTCAATGCCCTCTTTGGAAATGGTAATGGCGTTTTGGAGCAGTTCAGCCGCTTTGTCCGGATGGGAGCCGAGCATCCGCTTCGCCGCTTCCATCTGAATGAGCGCGCCTGTCATGGAATGGCCGATTTTGTCATGGATGGCTTGGGACAATCTGTTTCTTTCTTCGAGTTTGCCGGTATACTCCGATTGTTTGATATATTCCGTGCTGCTGTGCAGCTGTTTCGTCAGTTTTTCAATGCTTGAGCGCATATTGTCTGACTGCTCTTCATATTTTTTCAGCCGGTCGCTGGACCGGGCGGCCAAAACGAATATCGCCAAGCAGAACAAGGTCATGACGATATAAGTCGGAAGGTCGCCGTACGGGATAAATAAAAACGGCAAAAACACGAGCAGGCAGAACACATAGCGGTGAACCGGATATTCGGCAAGAACGGCAAAAATGGCGGGCGGCAAAAGAAATAGAAACGCCGGATGGCCTAAGGCGGAAAGCCAGGCAGTCAATGCAAGCGAAAGCAGGGTGATCCCGCGCCTCCAAGCGGGCGGCCTGATCATGCAGACCGCAATGCCCAAAGACAGATAAGCGAGCAGAAACAAGACGGCGTACGGCGTGTAAGGGCGGTCTGCCGATACGAACAAAAAAGCCGTATAAAAAATGGCGATCAGTCTGCTCATCAGCATCCAAAAATCCATACCGTTCAACGCCCGTTATCCACCTTCCCGGTGATATAATAAATCGCGATCTGCGTTCTGTGCTCAAGCCCCGTTTTCCCTAAAATAGATGAAATATAATTGGCCGTCGTCCCTTCAGAAATGAAAAGCTGTTTTGAAATTTCCCTGTTCGACAGTCCTTTCGCAATAAGCGACATGATGCTGAGCTCTCTTTCAGTAAACTGGCTTTCATCAATCTGATGCGCGGCTTCCGCCGGCCGGAAAAGGCTGTCTTTTATTTTATCCAGCACGGTGTCCTGAAGAATGCTGTGTCCGTTGAAAACGCTTTTGATCGCATCGCGTATCCGTTCCGGTTCGGTGTTTTTTAATAAATATCCTTTCGCGCCGTTTTTAATCGCTTCTAAAATATACTCATCGTCGTCAAATGTCGTCAGGATCATCGGCTTCGTATCCGTTTCCTCCGCGATCCGTTTTGCGGCTTCGACACCGTTCATCACCGGCATGCGGACGTCCAGCAAGGCGATATCGACGGGATTGTGTTTACAATACTCTGCCGCCTCGAGTCCGTTTTCCAACGTTGCCGATACAGTAAATTCCTCATATGTATGCAAAATGATTTTCATTCCTTCTCTGATGAAAGAATTATCATCCGCGATAATGACATTAATCTTCATGGCCGCACCCTTTGTGTGTTTTTTGTTTCATTATATACCATCCGATTTTAAATCAAAAAGCCTTCCGGCGAAAGGTGCGCGGAAGGCGGATCGGTCAAGCGGGTTTTTTCAATTGAATGAAAAACAGCATCAGGAAAGAAATGATCACAATACAGATCACCCACACCCAGGCGAGTGTTTCATTGCCGGAGTCCATCGCGACGTAAATCGCTGTCGGCAGCGTTTGGGTGACGCCGGGAATATTTCCCGCAAACATTAAAGTCGCCCCGAATTCACCTAGCGCCCTTGCAATACTGAGAATGCTTCCGGTCAAGAGGGAGGGAAAGGCAAGCGGGACGGAAATACGGGTGAACACCTGCCACCTGCCGGCTCCGTCTACTTTCGCCGCTCCCTCAATGTCGGCATCAACCGCGGCGAAGCCCGTTTTAGCGGACTGATACATAAGCGGGAAGGCGACAATGGCCGAAGCGATCACCGCGGCCGACCACGTGAAAATGACGGGCTGGTGAAAAATCCGCTCAATCGCCCGGCCGATAAAGCTGTGTTTCCCGAAAATAATAATGAGAATGAAGCCGACAACGGTAGGCGGAAGAACGAGCGGGAGCATAAACAGGGTCTCCACAGCCGTTTTTCCGGGAAATCGCGCTTTCGCCATCCAGGCGCCGGCAAGCGTCCCGAGAATGATGACGGCGATGCCTGATGTCAAAGCCACCTGAAACGACAGTACGACGGGAGTGAAAAACTCCGAAGCCGTAATGTTACTTGGCAGTAAATCCATATTTCTTAAACACTTTCATCGCTTTATCTGACTGCAGATACTGATAAAACGCTTCTGCTTCTTTACGGTGCTTTGTATCCTTGACGATGCCGAGCGGATAAACGATCTGATCGTGCGTTTTCGCCGGCGCTTCATCGGTGATTTTCACCTTTTTCGAAATCAGCGCGTCTGTTTTATAGACAAGCCCGGCATCGACATTTCCGGTTTCAACATAAGAAAGCACCTGGCGAACGTCTTTTGCATAGACGACTTTATCTTTTACCTTGTCCCACAGGGATAATGCCGTCAATGACTGTTTGGCGTATTGTCCGGCCGGAACGGATTCAGGCGTGCCGAGCGCGATTTTTTCCGCGCTGTCTTTTTTCAGGTCATTCAGATGTGTCAGGTGTGCGCTGTTTTTCTCAGGTACGATCATGACGAGATCATTTTTCAAAAGATCCGTGCTGTCCTTTTTGTCGATATCTCCGTCATGAACGAGCTTTTCGAATTTATCTTCGGCTGCCGAGAAGAATAAATCAGCTCCCGCGCCTTGTGAAATTTGTTTTTGCAATGTGCCTGATGATCCGAAGTTGTCTTGAATGGTTACGTTTGAATGTGATTTTTCGTAGTTGGTCTGGATTTCTTCAAGTGCATCCTGAGCGCTGGCTGCCGCAGAAACGGTCAGCGTGACTTTTTCGTTTTGTCCGCCTTTGGACGATTGTCCGGATGAGCAGCCCGCAGTTGCCAGGAAAACGGCCATAGCCGCAGTTGTGAGTAGTGTCGCTTTCTTTTTCAACATTGTGCACCCCTTATAGCTAAATATCATTAGATCAAACTAATTATAACGCAATTGAACGTGATGGTGCGGTTTTTTTTCAATATCTGAACAGTTATAATAAAAACGGAGCGTGATAATATGACAGAAGCCACTTCCTATACAATAGAAGAAGTTGCGGGCCTTTTGAAGGTCTCCAAACTGACAGTATATGATTTGATAAAAAAAGGACTCATTCCGGCGTACAGGGTCGGAAGACAGATGAGGGTCGATGAAGAGGACTTAAAACAATATAAAGCAAACATGAGAATGTCAAAAAAGCCATCCGCAGCAGAAGCGCCTGACCCGTCCCGCGGGCGGGAGTCGGAAAAAAGGCAGTCCGTTATCATCAGCGGGCAGGATGTGTCGATGGACCTCCTCAGCAAACAGCTGGAACAAACAATACAGGCGGCTCCGCTCCGCAAGTACAGCGGCAGTTTGAACAGCCTGATCGAGATGTACCGCGGGGCCTGTGACATCGTCAGTCTGCATTTATACGATGGGGAGACGGGGCAGTATAACATCCCGTACGTGAAGCGCATTCTTTCAGGGGAGCCGTTTGCGCTTTTTCATGTCGTGCTTCGGCAGGCCGGATTATATGTGAAAAAAGGTAATCCGCTGAACATTCAGGGTTTTCAGGACATGAGCCGAAAAGATGTCCGCATCGTCAATCGCGAAAAAGGATCAGGCGCGAGGGTGCTGCTGGATGAACAGCTCAGATCTTTCGGCATTACGCCGTCTGATGTCGTCGGCTATCATGACATTGTCACGGATCATCTGTCAGCGGCTTCACAAGTATCAAGCGGAAAGGCGGATATCGGAGTCGGGTCGCAGCATGCGGCGCATATGGCGGGCACGGACTTTATCCCGGTGATCAGTGAGCAGTACGATGTGGTCGTCTTAAAACAAAACCGGGAGCTTGTTCAAAGCGTGCAGGACATTCTTAATTCTGAGGAATTCAAGTCTCAGCTTTCTCAATTATCCGGATATGATACGAAAATGACCGGACGGCTTATATATGAAACATGAAAAATCCCTCCATATAACGGAGGGATTTTTTTATTGCTTATAAAACCGCAGCAGGTCGCCGTTTAATATTTTATCGGAAAGCATCAGCTCTTGTTCCGCTTTTTCTTTCTCATCGCTGCACGCGCTCATGTCAGAAAGCGGTTCACCCGTTTTACGGCTGTAACACGTATTTTTCGTATAAATATGATCATCCGTGATAAAGCTGCCGTTTCTCAGCACCGCAAACGGGGTCCGCTCTCCGGAAAACAGATCATTGCCGAACTGAATGCTGCCTTTCGTTTCAATGCCGAGCAGGTGAAGCAGCGTCGGCCTTACATCAACCTGTCCCGCGGCGGAAGCAATCGTTTCCGGCTCACGGTCGGTCACCCCGGGAATATGAATGATAAACGGCACGCGCTGAAGCTGAACCGTATCAAACGGAGTGATTTCCTCTTTCCCTAAGAATTCGGCAAGTCCTTGATTATGGGCTTCGGATATACCGTAATGATCTCCCATCAGGACGATCATCGCGTTGTCATACAGTCCTTCTTTTTTCAGCTTCTTGAAAAAGTGTTTCAGGGCCTCATCTTCATAGCGGACCGTCGTCACGTAGCGGTTTAATAACTCGCTGCTTGTGTCCGGTTCCTCAATGAGCTGATCCTGTTTATCAATTTCAAAAGGAAAATGGTTGGTCAAAGTCAGCAGGCTCGCGTAAAACGGCTGCGGAAGCTTCTTTAATTTTTCCGCTGACTGTTCGAGAAATTCCTTATCCTTCAGGCCCCAGCCTGTTGAATTTTCCTGTGTCACCTTAAATTCATCCGCGTCGAAAAAACGGTCGATTCCGAATGCCCCGTACATCTCATCCCGGTTCCAAAAGGCCTTATGATTGGCATGCAGAACGGCTGAATAGTATTGACGGTCTTTTAACATATGGTACATCGTATTGAACCGGTGGCCGCTTTTTGTGAAAAAAACGGCGCCGCTTGAAGACGGATACAGCGAATTCGCAGTAATGAATTCTGAATCTGAGGTTTTTCCCTGTTCAGTCTGCTGATAAAAATGAGTGAAGTCATAACTTTTTTTCCGCAGTTTATTTAAAAACGGGGTAATCTCCCGCCCGTTGACCCGCTCATCCATTACAAAACGCTGTGTTGATTCGAGCGTAACAAAAATCACATTGCGCCCCTTTGCGAGCCCGAACTTTGATTCGGACGGCCTGCTGTAGTCGGCTTGAGTGTAATTCGCGACCGCCGCAAGGCTGTCTTCGTCGGCAAACGCTTTAGCCCCTGCATTCAGCGTCTGCGAAATGGTGTCATACAAATGAAAGTGGAACAGGCCGATTCCTTTTACGAGCGCTTCACGATCAAAAGGGTGCTTGAACAGCTTCGGCTGCTCAGCCTCAGACAGCGCAAGGTTGCACAGCATGAGGCCGGCTGATGCCCACGCATACGCTTTAACGGTACGGGTGCTGGCTTTACCTTTACCAGCTTTATGCCTTTTACCAAGATAAAACAAAACCGCAATATCCAAAAATAAAGCGATATAAAGCGGGTGAAACAGCTCTTGGACGCTGCTTCCCATATCACCCATATTGCTCGCCTGAAACAAAACTGGTATGGTGATAAAATCAATATAAAACCCGTAAAACACCGTATTCGCGATTAAAATTCCCGTCAGCATCACATTTGCCGAAAGCAGAAAGATCCGCTGTTTTTTTTCTGTCAGCAGCAGGGCGATGCCGAACAGCGGCACAATGAAGCTCAGCGGATTAATGAGAAGCAGACATTCCTCAAGAACCGAATTGTTCTGCAGATCAAAACCGAGCTTATAAACGGCATAGGTTTTCATCCACATGAACAGGATGGACAGGCATAAAAACCGATGATTGCTGAAAAAGGTTTTCTTCATATGTATGACTCCTCACCCTAAAAGCGAAAGATGCTTTTTGTTTAAGAGATGCGGCTGTGAACCAGTTCGTATAAATAATAGCAGGATACAATCGTTAAGCCGGCCAGCACAAGCTGCTCCGAAAAACTCCCCGTTCTCATATAAAGGGGAAGACGGAAGCGGATGGCGGACGGAAACAGCAGTTTAATGCCGTTGACGGTCCATGCGTCAAGCACAAGATGGCTCGCCATTCCGATCATCAGTCCGGCGGAAATGCTCGGATTCGGAATATAGGTTGCCGTAATGAAAAACATAATAAGCATAAACAGCAGGCTGTGTGTAAACGTTCTGTGGCCGAACACCGTGCTTACGATTTTGGACAGAACGGGCAGCGTCCTGCCGATTTTGCTTTTCGTATGGCATATGTCGGGAATCAGCGCCCCGAGGGCACCCGCTGAGGTCATAAGGACCGGATCATACCCGTAATAATACGCAATTGCGGAACAAGAAGCGATGCCTCCCATGATGTGTGTTTTTCCTGTCATTTTTCGCTTCTCCTTTTTATTTTTGCCAAAATCCCCTGAATTACAAATATATCAAGAGAATGCATGTTTGATCAACAAACTTTACCTGTTCCGCCAAAAGGAAGGAGACGCGGATTCCGCATATTCTGCCGCGGAAAAAGACACATTATAGGTGTACCTATATTTGATAAAGAGGTGATACAGATGGCTTTCTTTAACAAAGAAAAAGGAAAAAACAGCGATAAAAACAAAAACGTCATTCAAGGCGCGCTTGAAGACGCCGGTGCAGCTCTGAAAGACGATCCGCTTCAAGAAGCTGTTCAAAAGAAAAAAAACAACCGCTGACCATATAAGACGGGTAGGGCGAACGCTCTATCCGTTTTCCATCTAATTTTTCCCTTTGACAGATCTTTTTATCTCTGATAACCTCTGAGTAGAATTGAATGATAAAAATCCTCACTCTTTCTCGGTGAGGTAGAGGTTGCGCTTGATGATGAGTCGCACATGCCAGGCTGATAGGGGGCCGCAAAACATGTGTTAAAGGCATCAGCGCCGAAGTGTAAAGAAAGCCGATCCTTCTTTATGCTGGGACTGTATCTGAATAAGTGCAGGACTGCCGCGTGCTTTTTCGCGGAGGGCTATCCGGAGATCAAGGGTGTGTGTTTCTTTAAGCATGGACTTTTGTTCAGGCTTTTTTTGCGTGTAAATATGGTCTCGGGGTCTGGTCCGTACGAATGAACAACCAGGAGGTACAGGAATGGAACAGACGAAAAAATGGGGTTTTTGGTTATTAACGGCGTTTGTCGTAGGAAATATGGTAGGCTCGGGCATCTTTTCGCTTCCGAGTACGCTCGCAAAAATCGCGAGCCCGTTCGGCGCCACATCGGCATGGCTTTTAACGGGAGCCGGTGTGTTAATGATCGCGCTGGTCTTCGGCCACTTATCCATCCGCAAGCCTGAGCTGACGGCGGGGCCGCAAAGCTATGCGCGTGCGCTGTTCAGCGATCGGAAAAAAGGGAATGCAGCGGGCTTCACGATGGTCTGGGGCTACTGGGTGGCGAGCTGGATCAGCAACGTGGCGATCATCACGAGCCTTGCCGGATATTTAACATCATTTTTCCCGATTTTAACGGATAAGCGTGAAATGTTTTCGATCGGCGGTCAGGCGGTTACGCTCGGCCAGCTGCTGACGTTTGCCGTATGTACGGTTTTATTATGGGGCACTCACACGATTCTCGTCACCAGCATTAACGGTGCGAGTAAATTAAATTTTGTCACGACGTTTTCAAAAGTATTAGGATTTATCTTCTTTATCATTGCAGGTTTATTTGTGTTTCAAACGTCGTTTTTCGATCATTTTTATTTTCCGGTTCAAACAGGTCCTCACACAGTTGAGGGAATCGGCGGACAGATCCACAATGCGGCGATTTCAACATTATGGGCGTTCGTCGGAATTGAATCGGCAGTCATCTTATCCGGGCGCGCCCGTTCGCAGCGCGACGTGAAACGCGCCACCATTACCGGATTATTGATCGCGCTCAGCATCTATATCATCGTAACATTGATTACGATGGGCGTGCTTCCGCATGGTAAGCTTGTCGGCTCGGAAAAACCGTTTGTTGACGTATTGTACGCGATCGTCGGCAATGCGGGAAGCGTCATCATGGCGATTCTGGCGATTTTGTGTCTGTTCGGAACGATGCTCGGCTGGATTCTTCTCGGCTCTGAAGTTCCGTATCAAGCGGCGAAATCAGGAGACTTTCCCGCTGCTTTTGCAAAAACGAATAAACAGGGAAGCCCGGTTGTGTCGTTAATCGTAACGAACGTGATGTCACAGATCTTTATCTTTTCGGTTATTTCCCGGACGATCAGTGACGCGTTTACGTTTTTAACGACGGCGGCGACGCTCGCTTATCTGATTCCGTATCTCGTGTCAGCGTTTTACAGCCTGAAGCTCATTTTTACGGGTGAAACGTATGACGAGATAAAGGGTTCAAGAGTAAGAGACGGTATCATCGCCATCCTTGCCTGCATTTATTCTTTTTATGTCATTATTACCGGAACGGCCGATTTAACGACCTTTATTCTCGGTATCGGGCTGTTCTTCGTCGGTTTGCTGTTATATCCTTTCGTCTCAAAGAAATTTGCAAACAACAGACAATCGGTATGACAAAAAGACATCTCACGTCTGTGAGATGTCTTTTTTATTTGCGGCGGCGGGTTACGTTTTGACGGCGTGTATATAATGAATGGTCTCGAATGCGGTTAAATGGTCAGTGCGTCCGCTGAAAAAACGGTCAAGTGTAAAGCGTAATAAAAAGCCGCTGTGACAGCGGCTTCGGGATTACTTCGTTAAGCTTTTTGTGATGTAGTCAAGCTGGCCTTCAAGTGAGATCGGGTCTGAGAAATAGAAGCCGATCGGATCAATGCGGTAGACATGGTTTTGTTTGACGGCATCGAGGTTCTTCCAGATTGAGCTGTCAAGCACGCCTTTGTCGTCACCGCCGGCCTGCCATGGCCCCATAAAGATGTAGTCTCCCGCGAAGTCAGGCAGTTTCTCGAGTGAAATGCTGGCGTAGCCCGGTCCTTGATTAATGGCTTTTTCCTGCGTCAGTTTTGTGGCCTTCAGCCCGAGTTTGTCATAAATGATGCTTCCGCCGCGGCCGAAGTCTTTACCGAATACATAGATGTCTTTTCCGTTTGTCTGCATGATGGAGATGGTTTTTGAGCCGACCGCTTTTTGAACCTTTGTTTTAGCGGCAGCGGTTTTCTTGTCCCATTCAGCCAGCCATTTGTCTGCTTTATCTTCAGTGCCTGTCATTTTCGCAAACTCTTTGAATTGATCAATGTTGCTGAGCTTGTCATATTTAATGGCGATGGTCGGCGCGATTTTTTCCAGTTTTTCAATATCGGCGCCTTGTGTCGTCCAGACAACGATTAAATCCGGCTTTAAGTCAATGATTTTTTCAACGGACGTGCCGTCGCCGATGTTTGTCACACCTTTTGTTTTCCCTTTGTAATAAGGGTTTTTAAATACGTTTTGCGGCGCGCCGACAACATTGATGCCGAGCTGTTTAAAGTCGCCGTAGTAGCCGTCAGCCATGACGACGACCCGTTTCGGGTGCTTCGGAATTTTAATATTGCCGTTTTCGGCTTTATACGTGATGGTTTCTTCTTTTTCAGAAGAACCTTTCGTGTCTGAAGAATTGCCGCATGCGGCCAAAGCGGCGATGAGCAGCATGGCAATCAGCGCTGCGCCGATTTTCTTGTATGTATGGAACATCTGACATTCCTTCTTTCATGAGTATTAGTGATAAAGAGAATCATTATCAGTGTGATTATATCACTGCTTTCATAGAGAAGCACGCTCTTTTTTAAGAAAAACTTTCTTTTTTTATATGAAATTAGGTCTATTAAAAGAGAAGATAAAAGTGCTATACTGAAACAAGTCATTGATAATCATTATCATTACCATTCTTGTTTTGAGAAAGGAAGAACGAGTGTTGGGTCTATTGAAAAAGAAACAGACAATGACGGCTCTAGGGGCATCAGGGAGTGAAATCCAGTGGACGGCGCGTTCATTCAGAGCGGCTGTGCTGCTGTGTGCCGGGATTGCGGTTTTATTGATCGGCGCGGCCCTGTCTGTTTCCATCGGAGCTGCCGATATTCATCTGCGGACGGTGTGGGATGCTCTCTTTCACTTTCAGCCGCAAAATACATCTCATCAAATCATACGCGATCTGAGGCTGCCGAGAACCGCCGCCGCCGCGCTCGTCGGGGCTTTTTTAGCTGTGTCCGGGGCGATTATGCAGGGGCTGACGCGGAACCCGCTTGCTGAGCCTTCCATTATGGGCGTGACGTCGGGGTCAGGATTTGCGATCGCATTGGCGTTTGCTTTTTTTCCGGGCCTGTCTGCGGCGGGACTTGTTTTGTGGTCCTTCGCGGGAGCGGGAATCGGAGCGCTTATTGTGTTTGGCATCGGCCTGTTTTCTAAAGGCGGTCTGACACCGGTGAAGCTCGCGCTGGCCGGTACGGCAGTCGGCTATTTCTTAACGGGGCTTTCAAGCGCGATTGCGATCCGTTTTGATGTCGCCCAGGATGTGAAGTTCTGGTATGCCGGAGGAGTTGCTTCCGTGAAATGGGAAGGCGTGCAGCTGCTGTTGGCGGTCGGGGTTATCGGACTTTTGCTGGCATTTCTGATTGCGCGCTCAGTGACGGTGCTGAGCTTGGGTGAGGAGCTGGCCAAAGGGCTCGGGCAGTACACATCGCTTGTGAAAGTAATCGGAATGTTTGTCGTTGTCCTCTTGACGGGGGCTTCAGTCTCAGTCGCCGGAGCCATTTCTTTTATCGGCTTGGTGATTCCGCATATCACCCGATTTTTAGTCGGGGTAGATTACAGGTGGATCATTCCCTGTTCGGCGGTATTCGGCGCCGTTCTGTTAGTCTTCAGTGATATTGCCGCAAGACTCGTCAATGCGCCGTTTGAAACACCGGTCGGCGCTTTAACCGCCCTTATCGGCGTTCCCTTTTTCTTTTATTTGGCGCGCAGGGAAAGGAGAGGGCTGTAATGAATGTAAAATCGAAAAAACCGCTGGCGGTCATGGCCGTTACGTTTTTGCTCATATGCATCGTCTTTTTTATCAGCTTAAACATGGGCGTGATCCGGATTGCGCCTCTTGATACGCTACGTGTCTTTTTCGGACAAGGGGATGCCCGGGATCAGCTCGTTTTATTTGAATTCAGACTGCCGCGCATGGTGCTGTCATTGCTGGTCGGCGCCGGAATCGCGGTTTCAGGCGCGATTTTTCAAAGCGTGTCTCAAAATGACTTGGCGGAGCCGGGCATTCTCGGTATTAACGCCGGGGCGTCTTTGGCGGTCGTTCTGTTTATCTTCTTTTTCCAAGGATCAGCTGTTGATTTAAGCATGGCCGGTACATGGCTGCTTCCGGTGAGCGCTTTGGCGGGGGCTTTTCTGGCTGCGCTGCTCATCTATGTGCTGGCTTGGAAAAAAGGCGTTTCACCTGTCCGGCTCGTTTTGGTCGGGATCGGCGTCAATGCGGGGTTTAATGCGCTTCTCTTGATTTTTCAGCTGAAAATGGACCCGCGGGATTTCATGCAGGCGCTTGTATGGATTTCCGGTTCGATTTGGAACGCCAATTGGAAAATGGTGCTGTCCATTTTGCCGTGGCTGCTGGTTCTTTTACCGTTCAGCCTCTATAAAGCCAGGTATTTAAATGTGCTCCAGCTCGGTGATCAGCTGGCGGCGGGGCTTGGCACCCGGGTTGAAAAGGAGCGGCGCGTTCTGCTGATGTGCGCCGTTGCCCTGACCGCGTCATGTGTTGCGGCAGCCGGCGGAATCGCTTTTCTCGGACTCATTGCGCCGCATTTGGCCAGAAGGCTTACCGGACCGCGCCACCAGACGCTAATCCCGGTTTCGGCTTTAATCGGAGCATTTTTATTTCTGCTTGCCGATACGCTGGCGAGAAATGTGCTTGCACCGTCGGAAGTTCCCGTCGGCCTGGTGATTTCCGTGCTCGGAGCGCCGTATTTTGTATATTTGCTGATGAAAACGAAATAGAGGAAGGAGACTGCCGCGATGAACTCATTATCGGCGGAACAGCTTACTGTCGGTTATGGCGACCGTTTGATAGCGAAAGAATTGGATATCGCCATCCCGAAAGGAAAAATTACAACGCTGATCGGTCCGAACGGCTGCGGAAAATCGACGGTTCTCAAAACGATGTCAAGAATCATGAAACCGAAATCCGGCGCCGTCTATTTAAACGGACAGGCGATCATGCAAAAATCCACGAAGGACATCGCCAAGGAAATGGCAATTCTTCCGCAGACGCCTGAAGCGCCGAGCGGGCTGACGGTGTACGAACTTGTTTCTTACGGCAGGTTTCCGCATCAGTCCGGAATGGGCCGTTTGAGTGATAAAGACCGTGACATGATCAAATGGGCGCTGGAAGAGACGGGGATGGCCGAATTTTACGACCGGCCGATCGAAGCGCTTTCCGGGGGGCAGCGGCAGCGTGTGTGGATCGCCATGGCGCTCGCTCAAGAAACGGAGCTGCTGCTTCTTGATGAGCCGACCACTTATTTAGATCTCGCCCATCAGCTTGAAATTTTGCAGCTGCTGGACAAATTAAACAAGGAGCAGGGCCGCACCATTTTAATGGTCATTCATGATCTGAACCATGCCGCCCGTTTTTCCCATTACATGATCGCCCTGAAAAAAGGGCGCGTCATCAAGGAAGGAACGGCGGAGGAAGTCATGACTCCCGGCATATTGGAAGACGTTTTCCAAATTGACGCACAGATTGTAAAAGATCCGCGCACGAACAAACCGGTCTGCTTAACCTACGATTTAATCCGGCATGAAAACGCAACGGTATGATGAAAAAAAACGCAGAGCCATTCGGGACTGACCCCCGTTTTTGAGACAGGGATCAAAACACCTTTAAGCAGCCAGCTGTCGGTATGTGACCGGCGGCTG